>PFUQ01000126.1 GCA_002790175.1 Flavobacteriales bacterium CG_4_9_14_3_um_filter_32_8 | reverse complement strand
CTATTCAACTGGAAAAGAAAAAATATGCAATTGGGCAGATTACAGAATTCCTATTACAAACAGAGATTTTGACATTGGAGCTGGTGAATTTTCACCAAGCGAAAAATATTATAATAAAGATTGGGAGAATTACCAAAAGGCTTGGCTTTACGGAGATGAAAAAGCAAAAAAGGAAGAACTAAATGAATGGTGGAAATAAAAGCCAGTTGCCAACACCTCATAAAATTTATGCTTAAATTTGAACTAACAGAAACCGACAAACATTCAATAAAAATATTGCTACGGCGGAAAAATCTCCGATTTTTACGTCGCACAAATCTTATAAAATCACGTTAGCAAAAAAGGAACACAGCGTAACAATCGAATCTTGAGTGATTTCGTTATCTTTGTAAAAAAGCAAAAAAATGAAAGGAATGATAAAAATAGAATACCCTGAATCTTTAGCTAATACATTTAGCGGAAAGGATTTTGAACACGAAATGAAATCAAGTTCATTAGTTAAACTTTTTGAATTAGGCAAAGTTTCATCAGGTGTTGCTGCACGAGTTTTAGGATTAACCAGAGTTGATTTTTTGGAATTGCTTGCAAAATACAATGTTTCAGTTTTTGGTGCTTACGATATAAATGATTTAAACGAAGATATCTCAAATGCCTAAAGTTGTTTCAAAATATCCTTATTAAAACTAAATCGACTTGATTTATTAAAGCAACTTTATACTCAGATTTATATTCCTGTAGCTGTTTATTACGAAATTGAAGCTGGTAAAGCCAAAGAATTTTACAAAGATTTATCAAAAAAAGATTGTTGAAATTCAAGACAAACAGGCTGTTAAATACTTTTTAGACCTTGATTCAGGAGAAGCAGAGGCGATTGTTTTAGCAACTGAATTAAACGCTGATTTGATTATTCTTGATGAGAAACTTGGTCGATTCCCACGCGAAACATGCTGATTTAAAAGTAACAGGAACAATTGGCATTTTACTTAAAGCAAAAACAAGTGGACTGATTAACGAACTGAAACCTTTGTTGAATGAGTTGACTAAAAAGGATGTTTGGATTAGTGAAAAACTCAAAAAAGAAATTCTGATAAAAACAGGAGAGTTATAAGCATCACTTTATTTCTTTAGGAATTACACAAGTTGGTATGGGGTTCATTTTATGTTGATTGGCTCTATTCATTCGAGTATAAATAGCTAACACTTCCTTTTGTCTTTCGGTAAAAGTGTTAAAATCAATAATTCCATTAGCCAAAATATCCATTGCCCATTCTAACTCAGGATAAGATGCTCCGATTTGGTCTTCATCGGTTCTGTCGTCACCCCAAAGTCCGTCTGTTGGTGGAGCTTTCATAATTTCGGTGATAATACCCAACTCACTACCCAATTCATAAACTTCCGATTTTACCAAGTCGGCAATTGGGCTTAAATCTACTCCACCATCGCCATATTTGGTAAAAAAACCAACACCAAAATCCTCTACTTTATTGCCAGTTCCCAACACCAAATAAGTATGAAGTGCAGCAAAATAATACAATGTAGTCATACGTAAACGAGCTCTGGAATTAATCAAACTCAATTGCCATTTTTCATCTTCCTTCACTACAGGTAATGCGGCTAAAAAAGAATCGTAAATGTGTGTTAATTCAACTTCCACCCTACTTACATTGGGGTATTTTTTTTCCAAAAAATTAATATGTTTTTTTGCTCTTTCAACTTGTTTATTATCTTGATAAATGGGCATTTCTACGCACAATAAAGGCAACCCCGTTTCGGCACCTAATGCTGAAGTAACGGCAGAGTCTATGCCTCCTGAAATTCCAATAACGAACCCTTTGATGCCAGCTTGTTTTGTATAATCCAGCAACCAGTTAACGATATGTGTTTTTACATTTTTAGCGTTCATAGCTGATTAAAAATAAATTCCAAAGTTTAGTGCAACGTAATTTAAATTGGCACTCGCTTTTTTGTCCGAATATAAAGTATTTTCATATTGGTCTAGCACAACATTACCATTGGTATCGAACACAGGAATTTTCTTGTCTAATTGATTAACAAAACCATTATTAAAAGTTAACCCTAACATTAAGATGGTGTTACCAGAAATGTTGTATTCTATTCCACCTCCTAAAACTAAATAGACATTGATAAAATTGATATCACCAGATACATTATTTATCTTTTTTGAATAACTTAAAGGAATTGGTGATTGTAAATCATTGTAAGTATAAGAATGTTCTACTTTGGAGCCATAAAAAAGACCTGTTTTCAATCCAAATTGTCCGAAATAGGTAAGGTATCCAATTTCGTTGGTGCGTAATTTTAAAACCAAAGGAATTTCAACATAGCTTAAATCATAGGAACTAATAATATCTGCTTGATAACTATATATAGTTCCTTTATAAGATAATTCCCCTCCAGAGTTAAGCATAATAATTCCAGTTGAAATCATATAATTTTGTGTCATAAAGTATTCAAAAGATAAACCATAGCTAAAGCCAATATTCATTCTTTCATTTTTATATCCAGTAGTATTGGATTTAAACCATGCGATGTTTGGACTAAACTGTAAACCAAACCTATATTTTCGTTCACTATCAGGTAGTTTTGCTTCAGGGTCATTGCTAAAATTATCTTCCTGAGCAGAAAGGTTTAAAAATAATAAGCCAAATAGTATTAAAGTGAGTACTTTTGTTTTTTGTAACATAAATTATTAATAAATCTTTACAAATTTAGCCATAAAAAATTCTTAAAGCTGTTAATGAAAGTCAATTTTTCAACACCTCAAACCTTGATAACTTTAGTACTTTGTGTGCTTTTTTTGTCGTGTGAAAACAACCCCTTAACTATTGATGTTGCCGATGTAAAAATTGACTTAAAAGTAAAACGTTTCGACCAAGATTTATTTGCTTATCAATCGGCTATAACACCAACTGATGTTGAAAGTTTGTCTAAAAAATACCAATTATTTTTTCACGATTATACCGAAAGCGTGATTAACATTGGTTCCATTGAAAATCCTAACATCAATTTACAATTGAATTCTTTTATAACCGACTCGTACATTAAAGAAATTAAAACAGATGTAGCTAAAATTTATACCAATTTTTCTCCTTATCAAAATCAATTAGAAAATGCCTTTAAGCATTATCATTATTATTTTCCTAACAAACCCATTCCCGAAATCATCACTTTTATTTCTGGATTTAATTACGCCATTACTACCGACAATAAAACCTATTTAGGTATTGGTTTGGATATGTTTCTAGGAGAAAAATATGCTGCTTATGCACAACTTGGTTTGCCCAATTATAAAACCTCTTTCATGAATAAAGAAAGTTTAGTTTCAGGAGCAATTTTGGGTTGGATAACTACTGAATTTGAACTCAAAGAAAGTAACGCCAACCTATTAACAGAAATGATTCATCAAGGTAAATTGTTGTACTTGTTGGATGCACTAATTCCAGGTGAACCGAGTACTACAAAAATTAGCTACACTTCAGCTCAAATTAAATGGTGTGAAGACAATGAGCAACCCATTTGGTTTTACCTAATTGACAATAATTTATTGTATGTAAAAGAGACTCCTGAAATAATGAAATACATGGGCGAGTCTCCATTTATTCAAGGGTTTCCAGAAGGTAGCCCAGGAAGAGTTGGACATTGGGTTGGCTGGCAAATTGTGAAAGCATACATGAAAAAAAATCCATCCATCAGTTTGGAACAGTTAATGAAAGAAAATGATGCACAAAAAATATTAAACGAATCTAAGTATAAACCATAAATGAATGATTATTGGTTATTGATTAATGAATAATATAAAAAAATGAAAAACAAATCTGAAATCAATTTTAAAGTTACGCTCGACGAAAACCATATTCCAGAAAAAATAGAATGGGATGCAACGGATGCAGGAATAGAAGGGTTAAAAGAGGCAAAGGCAATGATTATCAGCTTGTGGGATGCTACAGAAAATAATACATTGCGTTTTGATTTATGGACCAAAGACATGATGCTTTCTGAAATGAAACATTTCTTTTTTCAGTCGTTGATAACTATGTCGGATACTTACGAAAGAGCCACCAATGATTCGGAAATTGCCAACGAAATGAGAGAATTTGGAAAGATGATTGGAGAAAAAATGTTAGTCAACACCAATAAATAAAAATGACTAGTAAAAAACATTCCATATTATTTTTGTTAGTAGTTGTTTTAAGTTGCTCAAACACTTTTGCTCAATGTGAACGATTAACCAACAAACGGATTTATCAACTATTGGGTGCCGCAGAGTATGATAACGCTAGGGTTTCAGAAATAACAACCTCAGAAAACACGTCAAAAGAAGAATACCAAATTGACCTTTTTAAAGGAGTCGTTTATAAATTAGTTTTTGATGTTTCTAAAATGCCTGAAGGTGTTGTAATAAATTTACACGACATTGGCAATAAAAGAGGTGTTGGAAAATATGAATTGGTTTTTAGCTCCGAAACTGCCGAAAAAACAAAAGATGATACCTATGAAATAACCCTAGAATTTCCTCAAAAAAAATTAATGGTATCTTACGAAATTGTAAACGACACTAAACCTGGTTGTGTTGCGTTTGTGTTAGGATATTATTTTAAAAATAGAATTAGATAAATGAAAAATTCACTTCTTCAAAAATACAACATTGCTGGTCCACGTTACACCAGTTATCCAACAGTTCCATTCTGGAACGAAAAAGGAATAGCCTACAACGACTGGATATCAACAGCAAAAAAAGCTTTTAATGAAAGCAATAGAACCGAAGGAATTAGCATTTATATTCATTTACCATACTGTGAAAGCTTGTGTACTTTTTGTGGTTGCCACAAAAGGATTACCAAACAACACAATGTGGAGCAGCCTTACATCGAAACTGTATTAAAAGAATGGGAGTTGTATTGTAACTTATTTTCTGAAAAACCTTCCATCAAAGAAATACATTTAGGCGGTGGAACTCCTACTTTTTTTAGCCCAAAAAACTTAGAAAAATTAATCAAAGGAATTCTTTCTAAAGCGACAATTGCCAAAGGTTATGAGTTTAGTTTTGAAGCTCATCCCAACAACACCACTAAAGAACATTTACAAACTTTATATGAGTTAGGTTTTCGAAGAAATAGTTTTGGCGTACAGGATTATGACCCTAAAGTACAAAAAACTATCAATCGAATTCAACCCTTTGAAACCGTAAAAAAAGTAACCGACTGGAGTAGAGAAATTGGCTATACATCGGTAAGTCAGGATTTAGTGTTTGGATTACCACATCAAACAAAAAAAAGTATTATCGATACCATACAAAAAACCAAACAACTAAAACCCGATCGAATTGCATTTTATAGTTATGCTCATGTGCCTTGGATTAAAGGTGTTGGACAAAGAGGTTTCGATGAGAACGATTTGCCAAGTGCCGAAGAAAAACGTGAATTGTATGAAACAGGCAAAAAAATGTTGGGCGAATTGGGTTATGTAGAAATAGGAATGGATCATTTTGCTTTAAAAACCGATTCGATGTTTAAAGCCATTGCCACCAAAAAATTACATCGAAATTTTATGGGCTATACTGCCAGCAAAACTCAACTAATGATTGGTTTAGGCATGAGTTCTATTAGCGATTCGTGGTACAGTTTTGCTCAAAATGAAAAAACTATTGAAGAATACACCGAAGTAGTAAACAAAGGTATTATTCCCATATTTAGAGGTCATTTGTTAAGTAAAGAAGATTTAATTATTAGAAGACACATTTTAAACATCATGTGCAATTTTGAAACTTCGTGGGAAGCCGACGAACTCAAGTTTCCAGAAATAAATGAGTGTATTGAACGCTTAAAAGAAATGGAGCAAGATGGTTTAGTAGTTTTTCATAAAAATGGATTAACACTTCCCGAAAAAGCACGTCCTTTTGTTCGAAATGTTTGTATGGCTTTTGATTTACAGTTAATTAGAAACCAACCAAAAACTCGTATTTTTTCGATGACGATTTAAGGTTTTCAAATTCTTCACCTCCAAGAAATTTTTGTACATTTGTTATATGAAACTAGATGCCAAAAGAATTGAAACTATTAAAAGATACTTCGAAACACGACCCGTTTTGAAAGCATATTTATTTGGCTCTTTTGCTCGCAACGAGGCTGATGACCAAAGCGACATA
>PFUQ01000135.1 GCA_002790175.1 Flavobacteriales bacterium CG_4_9_14_3_um_filter_32_8 | reverse complement strand
AAAAAAGTGTTCCTCTTGCGTCAGCTAAGCCTAATTTTTTCCCTGCATAACTAAATGCTTGACAAGGAAAACCGCCAGTAACGACATCAACTTTATTATAATATTCAGTATAATTATAGGACTTTATATCACCTTCCAATACATTCCAGTTTGGACGGTTTTTTCTTAATGTTTGACAAGCCCATTTATCAATTTCGTTCAATGCGACACATTTTAAACCAGCTTTTTCCATTCCAATAGCCAAACCACCAGCACCAGCAAAAAGTTCTAAAACACTATATTGATTGTTAGGCTCAACATAATTTGTTATAGTATCTTTGACATCGACATTTAAAAAATTAGCAAATAAAGTTTCAACTTGTTCTCTTTTATAAACTCGGTAATTACTCATAGGTTCACGAACAGCAGATAGCTTCCCTTCTCTATCCCATCGCCTGAGCGTTTCTTTACTTTTTCCAATTAATTCAGATGCTTCTGTAAGTGATAAATATTTATTCATAACCAAGTTATTTAACCTTATACAATGGTTACAAATATATCATTAGATTTATAACTTACAAAATAAAATGTTAAAAAAGAATGAATGCCAAATAATGTCTCAAAATAATAGTAAAGTGCTACGGAGTCTACTCTTTAATTTCTCAAACAATAAGATATGGTTTTTTTATTAAATTGGTGAAATTATTTAATTTCTATCATCTCAAACGGAACACTAGCAAGTGAAGATAAATCAATGCCAAGTACTTGCATGTCCTCATCATCTACATCAAAGTTCCAAATTACTTTAACTTCAGCATTTGTTTCTTTATAATATCCTTCAAACTTTTTGATTAAGAGGAGAATACATTCTGTAGAATGGGTATTTAAATAATCCAAATAAATATAGAAGGTAACTTTATTTGGTTTTGTTTTTAAAAAATCAGAAATCCAATCTTCGATAGGTTGGTAGAATTTAACAGGATTTTCGGGAATAGAACGTCCCATAATTTTAAGCAATCCAGTATTGTAATTAAAATTTACAGTAGGAGAATTTGCTTTACCTTCTATTATTAATGTATTCATAAGGAAACAAAAGTAAATTTTATCTGCTATCAAAAAAAATAAAAAAATTATTTATTTCAAAAGTTCAGCAAAAACTTTTTTAAACTTATCCAGTTTTGGTCTTATTACAGTACTGCAATAAGGGTTTTCTCCATTCAAATTAAAATAATCTTGATGGTACTTTTCTGCAGCATAAAAATTGGTAAATGGGGTAATTTCGGTAACAATTGGACTTTCAAAAACTTTAGCTTCATTTAACTTGGTTAAATATTCGACAGCTACATTTTTTTGTGCTAAGGTATGATAAAAAATAGCTGAACGGTATTGCGTTCCAACGTCTCCCCCTTGTCTGTTTAATGTTGTTGGGTCGTGAACTTGCCAAAAAACTTCTAATAATTTTGGTAAAGAAATCACCTCAGGGTTATAAACTATCTGGCAGACTTCTGCGTGTCCAGTAGTTCCTGTGCAAACATCTTTGTAGGTAGGGTTTTTTGAAGTACCTCCTGAATAACCAGAAGCAACACGTTCTACCCCTTTTAAATCTTGAAAAATTGCTTCTACACACCAAAAACAACCTGCACCAAAAGTAATTGTATCCATTTCTAGTATCTTATTATGTTCAATTTTATTGGAATTAGCTTTATAATCTGAACACGAAAATAAAATAATTCCTAAATTTATTAGCGTAAAATAGCTATTAAGCATTAATAGTATTTAATGAGATGCTATTAATGTTTTAATTTTAGTAAAGGTATTCTCCCCAACATTTACCAAAGGTAAACGAACAGTATCTCCTGTAATATTAAGTAGTTTCAATGCCGCTTTTATGCCAGCAGGATTTCCATCAACAAACAAATAATAAATGAGTTCAAAATAGTGGTAATGAAATTTTCTAGCCAGTTCAAAATCGCCATTCAATGAAGCATTAACCATGGTAGAAAATCCTTTAGGAAAAGCATTGGCAAGTACTGAAATTACTCCATCGCCACCACTTGCAATAATTGGTAATGTAAGTGCATCATCTCCAGAAATAACTAAAAATCCTTTTGGTTTATTGTTGATAATTTCCATGCATTGCTCCATATTTCCTGAAGCTTCTTTAATGGCAATAATATTTTTAAAATCGTTGGCTAAACGTAAAGTTGTTGAAGCTAAAATATTAGAACCTGTTCTACCTGGAACATTATAGATAATAATTGGCAAACTAGAAGCTTCACTAATGGCTTTATAATGTTGGTAAATACCTTCTTGAGTGGGTTTATTGTAGTATGGAGTTACTGATAAAATAGCGGAAACTCCTTTTAATTCAGTAGTTTCTAATGTTTGAACAACTGTTGCAGTACAATTTCCCCCAATTCCTAAAACAATTGGTAATCTATTCTTATTTATTTTGAGAATAAAAGCTAAAATTTCTTTTTTCTCTTCTTTGGATAAAGTAACAGATTCTCCCGTAGTTCCTTGAACAACTAAATAATCGATTCCATTCGTTATTAAATGCTCTACAAGTCTTTCTAATGCCTTGTAATCAACACTTTTATCTGCCGCAAAAGGGGTAATGATGGCAACTCCAGTTCCTCTAAATTTATTCATCTTCAATTTTTTACAAAGGTTTATTTTATTACTGAATTATGGAAGAATTTTAAAAAATTAAAATTACTTCTTTTTCTTTTTAAAAATAAAGGGTAAACTTGGGTAATTTAGTCAAAAATTCATCATTTATGAGATCAAAAGAAGATATTGTTAACAACTGGCTACCACGCTACACAGGAAGAGAATTAGCAGATTTTGGAAGTTATATTTTACTAACTAATTTTAATAATTATGTAGAATTGTTCGCTAATACCTACCATGTTGAAATTAAAGGTAAAGATAAAGCAATGCCTAATGCAACTTTTGATGGTATTACCATTATTAATTTTGGAATGGGAAGTGCAAATGCTGCAACAATAATGGATTTATTAAGTGCTATTCATCCAAAAGCATGTTTATTTTTAGGGAAATGTGGTGGATTAAAAAAGAAAAATAATATTGGTGATTTTATTTTACCCCTTGCTGCTATTCGTGGAGAAGGTACTTCTGATGACTATTTTCCGCCAGAGGTTCCTGCATTGCCAGCTTTTACGTTGCAAAGGGCAGTTTCTACAACCATAAGAGAAATGCATATGGATTATTGGAGTGGAACGGTTTATACTACCAATAGAAGGGTTTGGGAACATGATACTGAATTTAAAGATTATCTAAGAAAAGTTAGGGCGATGGCGATTGATATGGAAACAGCAACTTTATTTATTACCGGCTTTGGTAATGGTATTCCAACTGGTGCTTTATTGTTAGTTTCTGACCAACCTATGATTGCAAGCGGTGTAAAAACTGATAAAAGTGACGAATCTGTAACCAAAAACTTTGTCAATAACCATGTTGAAATTGGAGTAAAATCGTTGCAGGAAATAAAAAATCATGGTACGAGTGTTAAACACTTAAAATATTCTTACACTGAAGATTAATGGTTCATTTACAAATATTAAAAGATTTAAAAAATAAAGTTTATCACCCAGTTTACTTCTTATCAGGAGAAGAAACTTATTATATCGACCAAGTTTCAGATTATATTGAAGATTATGTGTTAGATGCTTCTGAAAAAGATTTTAATCAAACCGTGCTTTATGGAAAAGACACTGATATTGTAAGTATTATTAGTGAGGCAAAACGTTATCCCATGATGGCAAACCACCATGTTGTTATTATTAAAGAAGCACAACATTTAAGCCGACAAATTGATCAATTAGAACCTTATATTGATAATCCTACTGTATCTACTATTTTAGTTTTTTGTTACAAATACAACACCATTGACGGAAGAAAGAATTTTGGGAAAAAGCTCAAAAAACAAACAGTTTACCTCGAAACAAAAAGATTGTATGACAATCAAATTCCTGATTGGATTTCAGCTTATTTAAAAGAAAAAAAATATACGATAACAGTTCCTGCAGCATTACTTATTTCTGAATTTTTAGGAACTGATTTGAGTAAAATTGCGAATGAACTTAATAAATTGGTTATCAATGTTCCAGAAGGTGTTGATATTACTCCAGAATTGGTTGAAAAAAACATTGGTATTAGTAAAGATTTCAATGTTTTCGAGTTAAATAAAGCTATTGGTGTTAAAAATGTATTAAAAGCTAACCAAATTATTAATCACTTTGCTAAAAATGAAAAAGAACATCCTTTAGTAGTTACAGTTGGTTTGCTTTATACTTTTTTTTGCAATATTTTAAAATATCATTACACCAAAGATAAATCGAGAAATAACATTGCTGCCGTTTTAAAAGTTAATCCTTTTTTTGTTGGTGAATATCAAGTCGCTGCACGTAATTACCCCATTAAAAAAGCTGTTAAAATAATTGAATATTTAAGAGATTACGATATAAAATCTAAAGGAGTCGATAATGCTTCTGCTTCGGAGAGTGAATTGCTAAAAGAGTTGGTTTTTAAGATTTTGCATTAAATAACTACAAGCATTAAGTTCATTAAATAAAACTATTCTTTTACTGGTAATGGCACCAAAAATAGTTGGTAATTCTATTCACTCGCTCGGCTGTGCCAAGTGAGCAATAGTTGTATTGTTTTTAACAATTTCACTATTTAATCAATTTAAAAAACACACCTCTAATTTTGTAATCTTGTTGCTTTTGCAATATCGAACAAAATTTTCTCCTCTCAAGAGGAGAGTTTTTTTAAGCATTGACTCATTAGCTGATAAGTCCTTTCAATGTTGTTATCCAACCCAATAGAAACTCTTACTAAACCATCTGTTAATCCCATGCTTTTTCGTTCTTCTTCTGGTATTTCAGAGGAAGTACTTCCTCCAGGAGCACTAAATAATGTTTTGTAAGAGCCTAAACTTACCGCTAAATAACCAATGTTGCTATTTTGCATGGCTTCCATTAACCGATTGGCTTTTTGACTATCACCCATGTTGATGACAAACAAACCACCAAATCCAAACTCAGCATTCATCATTTGTTTCATTAATTGATGTTGTGGGTGTTTTTCGAGTCCTGGATAAGTAATTTTATAACCATCATCCAATAATTTTTTGGTAATGTACATTGCATTAGTGCTGTGTTGTTTCATTCTGATGTGCAATGTTCTCAGGTTTTTTAAAATATTTGCCGAACGAAGACTATCTAAAACAGGCCCTAACAACATACAAGCTCCACTATGTACGTCATATAAGGAATCTATAAACTCTTTACTGCCACAAATTGCACCCGAAACACAATCGCTCATTCCATTAATAAATTTAGTCATGCTATGAACCACAACATCGGCACCCAATTGAGCTGGGGAAAAAATTAGTGGAGAAAAAGTGTTGTCAACCACCAATTTAATGCCTTTTTCTTTGGCAATTTTAGACAAAGCAACAATGTCAGAAACTTCCAACATGGGGTTACTAATGGTTTCGCAATAGATAATTTTTGTTTTAGAAGTAATTGCTTTTTTAACATGCTCTAAATTAGTGGTGTCAACAAATTTGGTGTTGATGTTATACTTGGGTAAAAAATTCTTAAAAAAAGCATACGTTCCTCCATAAATTGTTCTGCTCGAAACAATTTCATCTCCAGCATTACAAATTTGTAATATTGAACAAGTAATCGCAGCCATTCCCGAACCAGTTACAGATGCACTTTCTGTACCTTCTAATTTTGCAATTGCTTGCGACAAATATTTATTAGTCGGATTCCAATGGCGAGAGTATAAATAGCATCCTTCGATTTCGTGTTCAAAAATCTCCTCCATCTTACCTGCTTTCAAAAAAGTATAAGTAGAAGAGTCGGTAATTGAAGGGTTTACTCCTCCAAATTCTCCAAAATATTGTAAATCTTGAATGTTGTCTGCTGGATTAAATTCTGCCATGGCTTTATTTTTTTAGAAACTTTATTTCACAAAAGTCGGTATTTACAAAATAAAAATCTAAAGAAAATGACCATATTATCTTTTGTTTTTCAACTAATATTGAGCAAATTAGAAATAATATTTTCCTCGTGAAGAAAACAAAAGTCACTGTGTGATAAATTTAATTTTTAGACCACCTATACAAAAGAGAGATGGTTATCACTTTATTTTAAAAAATAAGGTTAATTTCGTTTTCTTTATTTAAGGTGGGTTCTAAAA
>PFUQ01000139.1 GCA_002790175.1 Flavobacteriales bacterium CG_4_9_14_3_um_filter_32_8 | reverse complement strand
TACTTTTCCTTTTCGTCGATTTCAAATACAACCTGTTTGGCGTGCTGATAGACCTCAAAAAGGACGTTACCGTGAATTTTATCAATGCGATGCCGATATTATTGGATCCGATTCGTTGCTCAACGAAGTGGATTTAATTAAAATTATTGATGATGTTTTTACCGAGTTGTTTCAAGGAAAATTGAAATACACAATTTCAATTAACAACAGAAAAATATTACAAGGTATTGTTGAATCTGTTGGTGAGACTGATAAGTTTGAGCAAATTGTTGTTGCGATAGATAAGTTTGATAAGATTAGTTATGAGGGCGTTTCTAATGAATTGATTAATTGTGATATACCTAAATTATCTGTTGAACAAATACTGGATGTTGTATTTAGTGTAGATTGGCGTAGAGAGATATCTAAAGAAATAAAAGAAGCTGATGCACATGGTTGTTTACAACAATTGGCAAATCTCCCAGAAAGTATAGGAAACACAATAAATGGGAGGACAGGAATAGAAGAATTAGAGTTTGTTTTTGAAAAATTAAAGGAGTTGGGGATTAAAACAGCAAATATAAAATTTGACGCAACTTTAGCTCGTGGTTTAGGTTATTACACAGGAACGATTATAGAAGTAAAAGTGGATAACTTCCCGAGCATTTGTGGCGGTGGGCGTTATGACGATTTAACAGGTAAATTTGGTTTAAAAGATGTTTCGGGTGTTGGTATCTCCTTTGGTGCAGATAGAATCTACGATGTATTGTTAGATAATAAGTTGTATCCCGAATTTAAAGGAGATTCTACTCAGGTGCTTTTTACCAACCAAAGTGCAGCAGATGAAGAAAAATTCTTACCAATGCTTTTTGAGTTAAGAGATAAAGGAATTAATGCTGAATTGTACACCGAGCAAGCAAAGTGGCAAAAACAACTGATTTTTGCTGAAAAGAAAAGAATAAAATTTATTGTTTCTACTAATGAAAATGGCGACCTATTTGTTAAAGAGATGGACGGTACAGAAAAGAAACCATTTTCATCTATAGATGAATTAATTACAATAATTAGAAAATAAACGTCATTGCGAAGCCTTTGTGTTGGGATTGAGCGTAGGAGTTGAAGCAATTTGTCCTTCGATTAGGCAGATTGCTTCACTGTACTGCGTTCCGTTCGCAATGAAGGTAACGAGGAGCAATGACGTAAAAAGAAAAAAATGGAAACACATCAAATCAACCAAAACTGGCTTACACTCGAAATAATAAATGAACTTATTTCTTCCAATAAAAAAATTGAATTAGCTACTGAATCCATTGAATTGGTTAACAAATGTAGAACTTACCTCGATAATAAATTAGCAACCAACAATAAACCCATTTATGGCATCAACACAGGTTTTGGTGCTTTATGCAATACCGAAATAAAAGCAAGCGATTTAGAAAAATTACAACGTAATTTGGTGATGTCTCATGCTTGCGGTTTGGGAGAAGAAGTTCCTCAAGATATTGTTAAATTAATGATTTTTCTTAAAATTCAAGGCTTAAGTTATGGTCATTCTGGAGTGCAATTAGCGACCTTACAACGTTTAGTCGATTTTTATAACAACGACATTTTTCCTGTTGTTTATCAACAAGGTTCTTTGGGTGCATCAGGCGATTTAGCTCCTTTGGCTCATTTGTGTTTACCATTAATTGGTTTGGGAGAGGTGAATTATAAAGAGGGAAAAGTTTCTGGTGCAGCAATCAATAAACAATTTGGATGGGAGCCCATTACATTAAAATCTAAGGAAGGTTTAGCTTTATTAAATGGAACTCAATTTATGAGTGCTTATGGAATTCATTCCTTATTAAGAATAAAAAAATTAAGCACCTTAACCGATATCATTGCAGCAATTTCAATCGAAGCGTATGATGGCAGAATTGAGCCTTTTAATGAATTGGTTCACCAAGTTCGTCCTCACGATGGGCAATTTATAACAGCCAGAAACATAAAAAAAGTGTTAGCAGGCAGCCAGATAATTGCACAAGAAAAAGCTCACGTTCAAGACCCCTATTCTTTTAGATGTGTTCCACAAGTACATGGAGCTTGCAAGGATGCGATAACACATACCCAAAGTATTTTCGAAAAAGAAATTAATTCTGTAACAGATAATCCTACCATTTTTCCTGATGAAGATGAAATAATTTCGGCAGGAAATTTCCATGGGCAACCTTTAGCCATGTCGTTAGATTATTTAGGAATTGCCATTGCTGAATTGGGAAGCATTTCCGAACGTAGAACCTATAAATTAATTGGTGGTCAGCGAAATCTACCTCCATTTTTAGTTGCTAATCCAGGTTTAAACAGTGGTTTTATGATTTCTCAATATGCGGCTGCATCGGTGGTAAGTCAAAACAAACAATTGGCAACACCTTGTTCTGTTGATACTATTGATTCTTCGAACGGACAAGAAGACCATGTAAGCATGGGTGCCAATGCCGCAACCAAAGTTTTTCGAATGATTGATAATTTGGAAAAAATTATGGGAATAGAGTTAATGAATGCTGCTCAAGGTTTGGAATTTAGAAAACCTTTAAAATCATCACCATTTATTAGTGAACTGATTAATGAATATCGACAAACCATTCCATTTGTAACCGATGATGTAGAAATGCATCCGTTAATGAATAAAAGTATAAAGTTTGTTCAACAATATTCGAATAAATTAGAGGTTAAGGATTTTTTATAATTTTGGGAAATCCAAAACATATTATTTACCGCATTTCTGGAATGGGAGCAGATCAACGTTTGTTTTCAGGAATAGAATCCATTAAAGGTTATGAGTTTGTAGATTTGGAGTGGCAAGAATTCCCCAATATCAAGACGCTTAACGATTATGCGGTTGAAATTGCCGAACAAATAGACACTTCAAAACCGTTTTCGTTGTTAGGAGTTTCTATGGGTGGTATGGTTTGTTCCGAATTGACTGATATCTTAAATCCTGAAAAAGTGGTGATTATTTCTAGTGCAAAAACAAGTAAAGAACTTCCTGCTCAGCTGAATCAATTAAAGTTTATGAGCGTTACTGGTATGCTAAATAATGGGGTAATAAGATTTTTCTTGGAAAATTCCTCTCATTTTTTTGGAGAAATGAATAAAAACCAACGAAAATTATTTTACGAAATGATTGAAAGTACTTCTATCAATTTTATTGTTTGGAGCATCAAAGCCATCTTAAATTGGGATAAGAAAACAGCTGATTCAAAAATTATTCATATTCATGGAGATAATGATTTTGTGATACCCATTTATAATCTTAGTCCAACAATTACCATTAAAAAAGGAGACCACATGATGGTTTGGAATAAGTCTGAACTTATTAATCAACAATTAAAAGAAATATTTCGATAAAACTTTAGAAAAAGAAAAATGAGAATTTGCTGGTTACTTTTAATTTTTACCTATTCGTGCAGTAACATGAAAAATAATGAACAAGAAATATTGGCGGTAATGAACCAACAAGAAGCGGATTGGAACAATGGAAATATTGATGCCTTTATGCAAGGATATTGGCAATCAGACTCCTTGATGTTTATCGGTAAAAATGGAATTAAATACGGCTGGCAAACGACCTTAGACAATTACAAAAAATCATACCCAGACAAAGCAACAATGGGTAAATTAGAATTTAACGTTGTAAAGCTAGAAGTTTCTGGAGAAACTGCTTATATGCTTGGCAAATGGAGTTTGATTAGAGAAAATGATAACCCAAATGGTTATTTCACATTATATTGGAAAAAGATAAATAAAAAATGGGTGATTGTGATTGACCATACGAGTTGAACTCTTAATCTTCAATTTCAGTCTGCAATCCACAGTTCTCAGTATTCAAATGACTAATCACAAATTTCGAATACTAAAAGTTATTATTTATTCTTTCGGTGGAGAGTAAGTATCCAGTAAGGATTGACCTTTGATAAATTTCACAAGTTTTTTTTAACTGATAAAATTAGCGATGGCAATAGAACGCAACCCTTGAAGCACGAAGCAACAAAAGAGAGAAAAGGTACTTTCCTTTGATAAAGTAACCACGAAGAACAAGCTTTATAGGGCTTGGGTTGTGTAGCAATTTTATCAGTAAAAAAACAAGAAATTTATCAGTAGTCTTGATTTTTTGTTTCTTTTTGATTAAGCAAAAAGAAAAAGTTAAATGCCTCGCAGCTCCTAATAACCGATAAATAAACTTTATAAAGTTAACTGTATAGTAGCTATTCTATTAATTTAGAGTGCTAATCCGAAAGTTCAGTTATTATTTTATCTTCAACTTTACTCCACCAACAACAATAAAAATCCAACCTAAAATAAGTAGTAATCCACCTATTGGAGTAATTGGTCCAGCAAATTTTAAAATTTCTATTCCTAACATATTTTTTAAGGTGAGGACATAAATTGAACCAGAAAACAAAATTACACCATTAAAAATGAGATGAGAGGCAACCCTTAGTTGTTTCGATTGATGCTTTTCAATTATCAAAAACAAAAAAAGCAAAACAACTGCATGAATAAGTTGATAGCGTATTCCTGTTTGAAAACTTTCTAATTGTTCTGGAGTTAAAATTTGTTTTAAAGCATGTGCTCCAAATGCTCCAAAAACTACTGCAATCATTCCTAAAATTCCAGCTTTAATTAGTATGTTTTTGTTCATTATATAAATGGTTCTAACTGATAAATTTGAAGCAAATTTATGAATACTTTTTTATTAGTAAAAAATTGAACAAGCCGTGTTTTAATTTTTAATTTTATACCGAATTTAGAATTTTATTGGTATGAAAAAAATACTCTTAATCGGTGCAGGAAAATCAACCTCATCGCTTATTCAATATTTATTGTTTAATGCCGAAAAAGAAAATTGGTTGGTTACTATTTCCGATCAATCCAAAGAATTGGCTTCAAAAGCAGCAAATAATCATCCTTTATCAAAAGCAATAGCATTTGATGTCAACAATGAGGAAGAAAGACATCGCTTAATCGATGAAGCTGATTTAGTCATTTCCATGTTGCCAGCCCACATGCACATTTCTGTCGCCAAAGATTGTGTGAAATATAAAAAACACATGGTTACTGCCTCCTATGTTTCTAAAGAGATGAAGGCTTTGGACGAAGAAGCAAAAAAGGCAGGTGTTATTTTAATGAACGAAATTGGTGTTGACCCCGGAATAGACCATCTTTCGGCAATGCGGGTAATCAACAGAATAAAAAAAGAAGGTGGAGAAATGCACCTATTTGAAACATTTACTGGTGGATTAATTGCTCCAGAAAGTGATAACAATCCTTGGGGATATAAATTTACATGGAACCCAAGAAATGTGGTGTTGGCTGGACAAGGTACTGCAAAATTTATACAAGAAGGAACCTACAAATACATTCCCTACCACAAATTATTTAGAAGAACAGAAATAATTAATGTGGAGAATTACGGAAAATTTGAAGGTTATGCAAATAGAGATTCTCTCTCCTACAGAGAAATTTATGGCTTAAAAG
This sequence comes from Flavobacteriales bacterium CG_4_9_14_3_um_filter_32_8, assembly GCA_002790175.1. Lineage (GTDB taxonomy): Bacteria > Bacteroidota > Bacteroidia > Flavobacteriales_E > Vicingaceae. The sequence continues at coordinate 843 of PFUQ01000139.1, read as the reverse complement.
ATATTCCTACCATGTACAGAGGAACTTTGCGTAAACCTGGTTTTTGTAAAGCATGGAACATGTTTGTGATGCTTGGAGCTACCGAGGATAGTTACACCATGGAAGGAACAGAAAACATGACTCATCGTGATTTTATTAACTCTTTTTTAGCCTATAATCTATACGATTCTGTTGAATTAAAATTTAAACATTACCTGAATATCGATCAGGATGATGCCGAATTATTTGAAAAATTTGTATGGTTGGGTATTTTTGACGAAACTAAGATTGGAATAAAAGATGCCTCACCAGCTCAAATATTGCAACATATCTTAGAAAAAAAATGGTCATTGGAGGAACATGATAAGGATATGATTGTCATGTGGCATCGCTTTTTGTATAAAATCAACGGAAGTCATAAAGAAATCCATTCATCCATGGTTGTGAAAGGTGATGACCAAATATATACTGCCATGGCAAAAACAGTAGGTTTGCCGGTTGCCATTGCTACTAAAATGATATTAAATGGCACCATCTCAACTCCTGGCGTTCACATTCCTATCACTAAAGAAATTTACACTCCTATTTTAGGTGAATTAGAAAGCTATGGAATAAACTTTAGTGAAATTGAAGTTGAACCCACTTTTTATTAATTGATAATGACAAATAACAAATCCATCAATAACGTCATTGCGACTGTGAGGTATGAAGCAGGAAGCAATCTACCTAATCGAAGGACAGATTGCTTCAGCTCCTACGCTCAATCCCAACACAAAGGCTTCGCAATGACGGTAACTTCCAACTTCAAACCTCAAACTCAAAACCTATGAAAATACTAATCGTTTCCGCTACCTATCTAGAAAT
>PFUQ01000158.1 GCA_002790175.1 Flavobacteriales bacterium CG_4_9_14_3_um_filter_32_8 | reverse complement strand
TGCGTATTAATTTCGGTTTCACTCATAATCAATACTTTAAGACCTTCCTCTTCTGTTAATTGCATGTCGAATAAAGCAATTTCTTGGGCTTTATTCCAATCTTCATCGCTTACATAAAAAGAAGCCATTTGAGAATTATCGAAATTAAATGCTTTGAGAATAATTTGATGAAAATCTTCAAAGGTTTGTGTGCTTTTTATTTCAATATCTCTAAAAATAACTTTATCACTATTGTCTTCAATGGTTACCCTAAATTTGTAAATGTTCATTTCTTTATTATTCATTAATTATTTTTCGATAGCTACTAAATTAAGTTCTTTTCCTTTAGCTAGCATAAAATGGTATGCCGATTTATAATTATTTTCTAATTCACCATCTAAAATTGCTTCTCGAATGGCATCTTTAATTTGTCCAACCTCTCTACAAGGCTTAATTTTAAATGTTTCCATAATCAACTCTCCAGAGATGGGTGGCTGCCAATTTCTCAGTTTATCTTTTTCTTCAACTTCTTTTAATTTACTTCTTACTATTTCATAATTATTGAGATAACGTTTCACCTTTTCAGGATTTTTGGAAGTGATGTCGGCACTACATAATATCATTAAATCATCAATATCTTCTCCTGCTTCAAATAATAATCTCCTAACAGCACTATCACTTACAATTTCTTTTATCAATGCAATTGGTCGCAAATGGAGTAGTACTAATTTTTGAACATACTTCATTTTTGCATCTAGTGGCAATTTTAAATTTTTAAAAATTTTTGGAACCATCTGAGCTCCTTTATCTTCGTGTCCATGAAAAGTCCACCCATGACCTTTTTCGAATCTTTTGGTTGCTGGTTTAGCAATGTCATGCAAAATTGCTGCCCATCTTAACCACAAATTATCTGTTTTAGCACAAATGTTGTCTAATACTTCTATGGTATGAAAAAAATTATCTTTATGTCCTTTTCCATTAATCACATCAACGCCTTTTAAGTGATTTAATTCGGTAAAAATAATGGCTAATAAACCTGTTTCGGACAAGAGTCTGAAACCAACTGAAGGGGTAGGGGAAAGAATAATTTTATTCAATTCATCACTAATTCTCTCTTTAGAAACGATAAGAATTCGTCCTTTATTTTCGGTAATTGCTTTTAATGAATCTTTGTCAATCGTAAAGTTAAGTTGAGTAGCAAATCGAATGGCACGCATCATTCTTAGTGGGTCGTCAGAATAGGTAATAGCTGGGTCTAAAGGAGTTTTTAAAATTTTATTTTCGATGTCTTTTAATCCTTTAAAAGGGTCGAGTATTTCACCAAATGTTGCTTTGTTTAAACTTATTGCTAGGGCATTAATGGTAAAATCTCTTCGATTTTGGTCGTCTTCCAATGTGCCGTTTTCAACAACAGGTTTTCGGGAACCTCTATCATAGCTTTCTTTACGAGCACCTACAAATTCAATTTCATAATCTTTGTATTTTAACATAGCAGTTCCAAAGTTTTTAAAAACTGTTACGTTGGTATGATGTCCAATTAATTTTGCCACTTTTTGTGCCAAATCAATTCCCGAACCGATAGCTACCACATCAATGTCTTTGCAAGGTCGATTTAAAATAATATCTCGTACAAACCCTCCAATTACATAAGCATCAATTTGCATTTCATTTGCAGCTTCTGCTATAATATTAAAAATAGGGTGTTGGATGTGTTTTCTCAAATCAATAAGTTTTGGCTTGCAAAAATAACCATTCTAACTATTTTCTAATGATTTTAATTTCTCCAGCTAAACCGAGTTGAATAATTGAGGAAGGTAGGTGATTTCCAGTATCAAATTTTTGGTTAACAACAAAATCAACACCAGCTTTAATTTCATTAGCAATTTCCTGAAAGTTTTTTGGAGTTGCATTATTACTAACATTTGCAGAAGTAGAAACAATGGGTTTGTTAAATTTTTGAATTAATTGATTGCAAAAACCTTCTTTTACCATCCGTATAGCAATGCTACCGTTTTTTGCTATTAAATTTTTTGCGAAGTTTTTTGCTTTTGGGTAAATAATGGTGGTTGGTTTTTCAGCTATATCAATAATAGCCCAAGCTAAATCAGTTATTTCAACAACGAATTTTTGTAACATGGCATCATTTGCAACAAGCACAATTAAACTTTTGCTGTCTTCACGTTGTTTAAGTTTGTATATTTTTTTTACAGCTTCTTCGTTAGTGGCATCGCAACCAACTCCCCAAACGGTATCAGTAGGATAGAGGATAAGTCCATCCACTTTTAAAATTTCAATACATTTATTTATTTCTTCTTTCATAACTTAATTATATCATTCTCACATACTATCCTTATCTCCTTCAATCATTGTTCCTTAATAAATAACGCAACTGATTCCACATGTGCTGTATGTGGAAATTGGTCAACTAAACTTAATTTTTTCAGTTGATAGCCTGCAGCAAATAATTCTTCCATATCTCTGGCTTGTGTAGCTGGGTTGCAACTAACATAAACGATTTGTTTAGCATTTAATTCTAACATTCTAATTAACGCTTTTTTAGAAATTCCAGCACGTGGTGGATCCAAAATGATCGTGCTTATTTTATTTTGGTATGCTGGATATTCATATAAAAATTTATTTACATCAGCAGCAAAAAATTCGATGTTAGTAATGTTGTTGATACTTGCATTTTCTTTGGCATTAGCGATGGCTTCTTCAACAATATCAACTCCTATAACTTTTCTGTTGGTTTTAGTAGCAATCAATTGACCAATAGTTCCAGTACCACAAAATAAATCCATTATTAAAGCATCGGAAATGTTATTGTTATTTTCTAAAGCATAAGCAATGGCTTTGTTGTACAATAACGATGCACATTTTGGATTGGTTTGAAAAAAGCTTTGCATACTGATTCCAAAAGTTAATCCTAACAATTCTTCTTTTAATACATTTTTACCAAATAAAATGGTTTCATTCCCTAACCGAGATTGAGAATTATCTCCAATGTCATCATTTACGGTGTGTAATAAACCTGCTACTCTATCCTTAAATAAATTAGTAATCAAATTCGTAAAACCTCCAAAATTGAAGCTTTCCATACCTTCACTACTTGTTACCAACTTAATTAAAAATTGATTAGTTAAATAACTTTTACGAACTACTAAATATCTAAAAAAACCAACTCTTTTTGGAGAATGCCAAGCTGGTAAATCACTATTTTGACAAAAAGCACGAATGTCCTTTAATTTATTTTCAAATTCAGCATCAAACAATCCACTGTCTTTTTCTAAATTTTCTACAATCCACCAGGTTCCTCGTTTTTTAAACCCTAAAGCAAAACCATCAAACTCTTCCCCTTTCTCAATATCAAATCCAATAGCACTGAAAGAGTACTCCATTTTATTTCGATAATGCCAAACCGAAGGTGATTCGATGTACTCATCAAAAACTGTTTCTATGTTATCTACTTTTCCAATGCGTTGGTAGATTGCTAATGCTTGCGATTTTTTTTGTTCTTTTTGTAGTTCTATCGGCAATTTTGCAAAAGGTGCTCCAGAAATTGGTTGATAGGGGATTTCAACCTCATCAGCAGAAGGAAAAATTACCGAAATTAATTTACATTCAGCAAAATTCTTTTTAGATTTTACAATTCTTGCACTTACTGTTTGTCCTTTAATCGTATTGGGAACAAATAAAATAAAATCTCCTTTATCCGTAGGTATTTTGGCAATTCCATTTCCACCAAAAGCTGAATCAACAATTTTCAATTCTATAATTTCACCACGCTTTATTTTAACCTCCATTGATATGTTTTATTTTTTTACAAAAATATCTTTATTTTGTAAATTATATTTTTTATCATTGAAAAAGAGCTTACCTATAATTCCTGCACTAATAATTTTATTACTTATATGTAGTTGTTCTACACGTAAATTAAGTAATGAAGGAATTTATAAAGAGTTAGAACCAGCTCAATTCGAAAATGTTTTAAATCAAAACGATATTAATATTATTGACGTTAGAACTAAAGCAGAATATAATAAATCACACTTAAAGGGAGCTGTAAATGCTAGTTTTTTAAGTGGAATTTTTTTAAAGTTAATTGCCCAATACCATCTCGATACGAATAAAACTACCTTAATTTATTGTGAAACACAACATAGAAGTCCTGTGGCAGCAAAGAGATTGTATAAAATTGGGTTTACTAAAATAATTGATTTAAAAAAAGGAATGGTTGTTTGGAGAAAACAAGGTTATCCGTATGAATCAACTCTATTGCAAACAGAATAAATATCAGGATTAACCTTTTTATTTTTTTAAAAATAATTACCTTTGTGTTAAGGATGATTTCTCTCCCTATTTAATTTTAAGTTTAAGGAGGAAAGGATGATTACTCTCCGTGATGAGTTTCAAAATTTATTTAGTTATACCGAAACCAAATGGATTTTCAGAAAATGAATACACTTTGGTTTCGAGTATTACTCAAACTAAACATCTTTTCTCCTAAAAAGCTGCTAAGTTTGAGTATATTTTAAATATTAAAATTATGGAAACACTTATGAAAGAAAAAACAAAATCCCAACAAGCTATTGAACTAGAAAATAATTATGGTGCTCATAATTACCACTCTTTACCTGTTGTCTTAGAAAAAGGAAAAGGTGTTTATGTTTGGGATGTTGAAGGTAAAAAATACTACGATTTTTTATCAGCTTATTCTGCCGTTAATCAAGGACATTGTCATCCAAAGATTATAAAAGCATTAACAGACCAGGCTTCTACTTTAGCGTTAACTTCTCGTGCTTTTTACAACGATTGTTTAGGGGTTTATGAAAAGTATGTTACTGAATATTTTGGTTTCGACAAGGTGTTACCAATGAATACTGGTGCTGAAGCAGTTGAAACTGCCTTGAAATTAACCAGAAAATGGGCGTATGAAGTAAAAGGGATTGATGAAAATGAAGCGGTAATTATTGTGTGTAAAGGAAATTTTCATGGAAGAACCACTACGATAATTTCTTTTTCTAACGATCCAACTGCTCGGAAAAACTTTGGTCCTTATACGCCTGGATTTCTTAAAATACCATACAACGACATTAATGCATTAGAAGAAGCTTTGAAAAATAAAAATGTAGCTGGATTTTTGGTGGAACCCATACAAGGAGAGGCAGGTGTTTTTGTTCCTAATGATGGTTATTTGGAAGAAGCTTACGAATTGTGTAAAGCTGCAGGCGTTTTATTTATTGCAGATGAAGTTCAAACAGGTATTGCTCGTACAGGAAAATTATTAGCCTGCGATTATGAAAATGTAAAACCAGATGTGTTAATTTTAGGAAAAGCCTTATCTGGTGGTGTTTATCCTGTCTCTGCTGTGTTGGCAAATAATAACATTATGAATGTGATTAAACCTGGCGAACATGGTTCTACTTTTGGAGGCAATCCGATTGCTGCAAAAGTAGCTATTGCTGCTTTAGAAGTTATAAAAGATGAAAAATTAGCTGAGAATGCACAACGTTTAGGAGAACTATTTAGAGTTGAAATTAATAAATTGGTAGCCGAAATTGACATTATTAAACTAGTTAGAGGAAAAGGTTTATTAAATGCCATTGTTATTAATGATACAGAAGATAGCTCAACTGCTTGGGATATTTGTTTAAAACTACGTGATAATGGCTTGTTAGCTAAACCTACTCATGGTAACATTATTCGTTTTGCACCACCTTTGGTAATCAATGAAAGTCAGCTATTGGAATGTGTTGCAATTATTAAAAAAACTTTTAAAGAGTTTTAATAGCTGTTCCTTAACAAAAAATCCTTTCGATATCAATCGAAGGGATTTTTTTTATGAATTCTCAAAAATATTAATTATTTTTAGTATCCTCAGTTTTAAGAATAGGTGTAGCAGAAGCTGGTTTTTTATTAACCTTTTTCAATACTTTTTTTGTTGAAATTGCTTTGCTATTTTCATTTTGAGGAGTGACTACATTGTTTGGAGAATTGCTCTCACTTCTTACAATTGTAGAATTAACTTTTGGTGCAACAACCTCGGTACTAGGTTTTGCTTTTACATCATTGTTGCTAATTGTTGCATTGCCTTTAGTTTTAGTTTGAGCATTAACATTTGTAACTCCAACAACTAGTAGTAGAGCAATAATAAATGTACTTAATAGTAAGTTTTTCATAATTTTAGATTTAGTATTAATAAGCAATAAGTCTTGCAAATATGATGCCAAGTTAAATAGTCGCTCCTTAAAAAGTATTTAACATATTGATTGTTAATAAATTATATGAT
>PFUQ01000148.1 GCA_002790175.1 Flavobacteriales bacterium CG_4_9_14_3_um_filter_32_8 | reverse complement strand
AACCCTCACCATTACTTCTACAGGTGGGTGTATAGCAACATCATCAGGTAATAATGTAGTGGTTGTTAATCCTTCGCCAGTTGCCTATTTTTCTGCAAATCCTTTGATAACAGACACTCAAAACCCACTAATAAATTTTACCAACCTTTCTTCTGGTGCAGTAAGCTCTTTGTGGGATTTTGGAGATGGTAATACCTCTATTGTTGTTAATCCTTCACATACCTACCAAGATACAGGTACTTATCTTGTAAATTTAACAGTTACCAATCAATATGGATGTACAGCCATTTACCAATTGTACATCATCATAAAGCCTTTTTATACTTTTGATGTGCCAAATGCTTTTACACCAAATACTGGAGGTGGAAGTGGAGGGCAATACGATCCAATGTCTTTGTTAAATGATGTGTTTTATCCAACTACAGAATATGTGGAAGATTTTCACATGATGATTTTTAATCGTTGGGGAGAAATGATTTTTGAATCGTTTGATATTAAGATAGGATGGGATGGTTATTATCGAGAAAAAATTGCACAGCAAGACGTATATATTTGGAAAATCGATATTACCTATGTTGACCATAAACATTTATCGAAAGTTGGTGATTTAACATTAATACGATAATAACACATGATTGGAAAAGATAAAACTCAACTTTATATTTTTTATCATGTCATTATTATTAAAACAATCATGTTATTGGGAATTTTTGTAGGAACAATTTCCATAGGATTTTCACAAGATCCCCAGTTCTCACAATTTTATGCAGCATCGATGTATCTTAATCCTGCTTTTACAGGAAACACAATACAACACAGATTAATGGGGATTTATAGAAACCAATGGCCATCAGTTGGTAAAGCTTTTGTCTCCAGTTCTTTTTCTTACGATCAAAATTTAACAGATTTAAACAGTGGATTAGGTATAATTTTTACCCAAGATAAAGCAGGAACAGGAGGATTAAGATATACTAATATTGGAGGATTGTATGCTTATTATTTTCAAATAAATAAAAAATTAATGGCTCGATTTGGTACAAAATTTTCCTACACTTTTAGAAATTATGATTTATCTAAATTAAGATTTAATGACCAAATTATTACCGGATCTCCTGCTACTATTGAAAGTTTAGAACAAGGAGTTTCTTACCCAGATTTTGCTGGTGGTGGGTTATTGTATTCAGAAAAATTTTGGGTTGGGATTGCATTCGATCATTTAAATCAACCTAATCAATCTTTTATTTATGAAAATACACCTTTACCTATTAAATCGTCTTTGCATGGAGGATATAAGTTTATTATAGATGAAAGAGATGCTCAAGAAGAGCATGGAAAAAGCGTAACTGTTGCGGCTAATTATAAAGCACAAGAAAAATGGGATCAAATAGACTTAGGAGCATATTTTAACAGAAATCCTTTTACTTTAGGCATTTGGTATAGAGGAATTCCAATTTTTAAAAGATATAAAGCAGGTTATTCAAATAATGATGCCATAATTTTACTCTTGGGAGTTCAATCGAAAAGAATGAAGATTGGCTATACTTATGACATTACAATATCTAAACTAAACAATAATACAGGCGGTTCTCACGAAATAGCTATTATTTATGAGTACGACAAAAAAAAAAGAAAAAGGAAAAAATTCTTTGTTCCTTGTGCTAAGTTTTAGAAGAAATTTTTAGAAGCAGCCCCAAACAAAGCTTTTTTAAAAAGCTTTGTTTCTACTTAAACACTGAATAAAGTTTTTTTAAGAAACTTTGCTTTTATTTTACGAACAGAATGAAAAAAAATCAACAAGATTTAGAAAAAGATAAGTTTTACCATGTTTATAATAGGGGCAACAATAGTTGTTTGCTATTTTATAATGAGAAAAATTATGAATTTTTCTTAAGAAGATTTGACTTGTATTTGTCTGACTATATCGAAGCTTATGCCTTTTGCTTATTACCAAATCATTTTCATTTTCTGATTAGAGTTAAAGAATACGAATTAGTTAGAGAAAACGGAAAAAAGATGAATGTTTCCCAAGCGTTTCACAGGCTCTTTACGAGTTTTGCAAAAGCAATTAATAAACAAGAAAATAGGCACGGAAGTTTGTTTGAAAATCCTTTTAAAAGGAAAGAAGTAACAGATGCTTCTTATGTTACTAATTTGATTTTTTACATTCATGCTAACCCACAACTACATGGTTTTACCAATGATTTTAGAACGTACTTTTGGAGTAGTTTTACAAGAATTATAAATGATAAACCTTCAAAATTAAAAAAACAAGAAGTGTTAGATTGGTTTGATGATAAAGATAATTACTTGTTTTTTCATGAACAGAAGATGGAGTTTTTTATTATATCAAACTTGTTATTAGAAGTTGAGCAATAATTAAATATCTCAGAAGCAAAATTTTTTGAAGCAGTCTCAGAAGCAAAGCTTTTTGAAGCAGCCCCAGAAGCAAAGCTTAAAAAGCTTTGCTTCTATCAATAGCTTCTTTTGTGAGTGATTGTGCTTATGCGGTTTCTACTACTGTAGAGTTGTAATCAAATATTATAGAGCCCCCACAAAACAAGTAATTAACTTCTGATTAACTTTAAGAAATAAGTTAAGAATGTCGGTAGGTGCGAGTGTTTAATTATATTTGAACAATCTTATGAAAAAAGTACTCATTATAACTTATTATTGGCCACCCATGGGAGGAGGAGGTGTACAGCGTTGGTTAAAAACAGTTAAGTATTTACGTGAATTTGGTTGGGAACCCATTATTTTTACCACCAAAAATGGAGAAGCCTCGGTAGTAGATGAGGGAATGTTACAAGAAATTCCTGAAGGAATAGAAACTTTACGTGTGCCCATTTGGGAGCCCTTTGATTTGTATAAAAAGTTAACAGGAAAAAAGAAAACGGAGAAGTTGGCTCCAGGTGTTGTAGCTTCAAAAAAAGGAAATTCGTTGATGCAAAATTTATCCATTTGGATTAGAGGCAATTTTTTTATTCCAGATGCTCGTAAATTTTGGATAAAACCGTCTGCTCAATTTTTAAATAATTATTTAGTCAACAATAAAGTAGATGCTATTGTTTCTACTGGACCGCCACACACCACACATTTGATAGCTCTTGGGGTTATTAAAAAACACCATCTTCCTTGGTTAGCCGATTTTCGTGACCCTTGGACCAACATCGATTTTTACCACCAACTAAAGCTGACCAATTGGGCAGATGCCAAACACAAACGATTAGAATTAGAAGTTTTGAAAAAAGCCAGTCAAGTAGTTACGGTAAGTTGGAGTTGGGCCACCGATTTTTATAAAATTTCAAACAGAAAGCCTGTAGTGATTACCAATGGTTTCGATCCCGAAGATTTTATCAATGCAGGTAAAGTTAAGTTAGACAAAAAATTCACCATAACTCATGCAGGTTCTATCAATGAAGATAGAAATCCACACGTCTTGTGGAAAGCGTTAGCTGAGTTGTGCAAAGAGGTTGATAATTTTAAGTATGATTTAGAAATAAGATTGATAGGACAAGTAGCTCCAAACGCTATTACTGAAATAACCAAGTATGGTTTAGAAAATAAGCTAACTAAAATAGATAATTTGCCTCATCAAGAAGTAATTCAACAATTGATTAAATCTCAATTGTTAGTGTTGCCACTCAATGATACGCCTAACGTTGATGGTGTTGTTCCAGGAAAATTGTATGAATACATTGGTGCACAACGCCCAATTTTGTGTATTGGAAAAACTACTGGTGATGCAGCAAAAATTATTAACGAAACTAGTGCGGGCAAAGTATCTGGTTTTACTGATGTAGAAACTTTAAAAGAAACAATAAAAATTTACTATCAACAGTACAAAAACAATCACCTAAAAATTGATAGTAAAAATTACGAGAAATACAGTCGAAAGGTTTTAGCTGGGCAAATTGCTGAGGAATTAAACAAGATGATGCAGTAAAGAAGTTCTAAAAATTAACATTTCACATCCCTCCGTCAGCTGACGGAGGGCAAGGGGTGTGTAATCAAAAAACTCAATTTTTAGAACTCCTCTTAATTCAGTTTTTTGGCTCTATTCCAATAAACATCCATTTCGGCTAAACTCATATCAGCTAAAATTTTTCCATCCTTTTTTGATTCAGCTTCTAAATATTGAAATCGTTTGATAAATTTTTTATTGGTTTTTTCTAGTGCATCTTCAGGGTTTAAATTTAAAAATCGTCCGTAATTGATGAATGAAAATAAAACATCTCCAAATTCAGCTTCAATCTGATCACTTTTAGCGGCTATTTCTACTTGAAATTCTTCAATTTCTTCCTTTACTTTTTCCCAAACTTGCTCTTTATTGTCCCAATCAAAACCTATTCCTCTAGCTTTATCTTGAATTCGAACGGCTTTAATTAAAGCAGGAAGTGAAGCAGGAACACCTTCTAAAACAGATTTTTTTCCTTCTTTTAGTTTTAGTTTTTCCCAGTTTTCTTTTACCTCATGCTCGTCGGCAACCACCACATCTCCATAAATGTGAGGATGGCGATAAATTAATTTTTCGCAAATAGAATTAATCACATCGGTGATGTCAAAAGAATTGGTTTCGGAGGCAATTTTAGCGTAAAAAACAATGTGTAACAAGAGGTCTCCTAATTCTTTTTTAACTTCATCTAAATCATTTTCGATAATTGCTTCTGTTAGTTCGTATGCTTCTTCAATGGTTAAATGCCTCAATGTTTGTATGGTTTGTTTTTTATCCCACGGACATTTTGCTCTTAATTCATCCATAATAGTTAACAATTTTTCGAAGGCAGCCAATTTTTCGTTCATCATTAAAAGTTTTATATTCGCTTATTATTATATTTTTGTTTGGTGATAAAAGTACACCATAAATATAAGTTATTAGTTTTCTTATTTTTTCTTTTTGTGAATGGATTTTCACAAGAACCCGTTCCTTCTTATAGTATTAAAGAAACCTACCATTTAGGTGCTATTTTACCACATCGGTCTGAAGTTAATGAGATTATTGAAGGACATACCCAAGCCTATGAACTTTCATTTTACAAAGCTACAACTGGTAAAAAACCGTGGCAACAAATTTATAACTATCCTAAAATTGGAATATCGGCATTAGCCATTAATTTAGGAAATGAAAAAGAGTTGGGAATGGGTTATGGAATTTTTCCTTTTATTGAAATACCACTTAACCAACGAAAAATAAATTGGCGATTAAAATTTGGTTATGGTTTAGGCTATATCGAAAAACCTTTTGATAGGGAAAGCAATTATAAAAATATTGTCATTGGGTCGCACATTAATGCCATTATTCATGGTAATATGCTTTGGTCTTTTAAGGTGGTAGATGCAGTGAGTGCTTCAGCAGGTTTGTCGTTGATACATTATTCTAACGCTTCCTTTTCTAGACCTAATTTGGGAATCAATATTGTTTCCTTTAACGCTGGACTTTCTTATAATTTTGGTGCTAAACAAGCAATAATTGTTAATACTTTGGAAAATAGACCACACCAATGGAACAAACAACTGATGGTTGGTTTTGGAGTAAAAGAAATACCTCCTGTAAATGGACCTAAATATTTCATATCGTCCTATTCGTTTAATTTAATTAAAAATAGAGCCGAAAAAAGTTCCTATGGTTTTGGCGTTGATTTGTTTTACAACTCTTCATTAAAAGATTTAATTGCTCTTGATTCTGCAAATACTAATAGTAATTTAGATAATTTTAGGTTGGGAATAATTGGTATTTATTCGTTTGATTTTGGCAGAGTTTCCTTGTTGGTGGAAATGGGTGGTTATGCGTTTTCTAACTATAAAAAAAATGGTATGATTTATAATAGATTGTCTTCAAGATTTCACATCAATGATAAATTATTTTTAAATGCTGGATTAGTTACACATTTTGTTGTTGCCGATTTTTTTGAAGCGGGAATAGGGTATAAGTTGTAGAGTTAAAAGATGAAATGAGAAAGAAGAAAGTAAAAAAAAATAATTAAAAAGCAAAAAGTTGAAAGAGAAAGTTAAGAGATTTTTTAGCGTAATTATTGGTGTTTTTATACTTATGCTTTTTTCCTGTGGAAAGGATTCGAGTTGCTTTAAAAATACTGGAAAAATAATTTCCGAACACCGTGCTATAGCTGCTGATGTGCGGGAAATAAGTATAGACGATAACATCGATTTGGTGCTTACTCAAAGCAATGAAGTTAGTTTAATGGTGGAAGGAGGAGAAAATTTACTACCCTTTATTAATACCGATATTTCTGGGAGTGAATTAAAAATTTCTAGTGATAATAAATGTAGTTTCTTACGAGCTTATGATATACCAATAACAGTGTATTTATCTCTACCAAATATTACCAAAATTTATTATACAGGAAAAGGAACTATTTCTTGTACCGCTACACTAAATTTTTCAGATTTTACATTTGAAACTAATCAAGGAACTGGGAGTATTAATTTAACGATGAATTCTGATAAAATATCCATTTTCCAACATACGGGACCATCTGACATTACCATTAGCGGAAATTCCAAATATCTTTATTTGTATGCTGGTGAAAATGGGTGGTTATTTTTTAATCACCTCGAAGCTGATTACGTTCATACCAACCATGCAGGAACTGGAGATATGATAGTAAAAGCAAATAAAACTTTATTGGTGGAGCTAACTTCTATTGGCAATATTGATTATTATGGAAATCCAATTGTAACAGTAAGTGTACATACTGGTGCTGGGCAGTTGAGGAAAAAGTAAGTTATTTTGCTCATTCGCTCGGCTGTGCCGAGTGAGAAAGATTTTAACTACCTTTGGTAGTGTTATGTCAGAAAAACGAAAAGCTAATAACTTTGCAACTTACTTTTTAAGTAGTGCGAATACTAAGCGTATTTTTAAAATAGATGAAAGGTAAATTTGTTAAAAACAACAGTAATATCACTCACTCGGCACAGCCGAGCGAGTGGTGGGTGAATTAAAAATTTCTAGTGATAATAAATGTAGTTTCT
>PFUQ01000046.1 GCA_002790175.1 Flavobacteriales bacterium CG_4_9_14_3_um_filter_32_8 | reverse complement strand
TGATCACAGGATTTTAAGTCCTGCGTGTCTACCAATTCCACCACCCGAGCAACACAGAGCGGGAGACGGGGTTCAAACCCGCGACCTCCACCTTGGCAAGGTGGCGCTCTATCAGCTGAGCTACTCTCGCTTATTTTTTTAAAAGAACTATCCCTAAAACAAGGGAGAGCAAAAGTAACTAAAAATTTAAATCTGCAAAATTCTAACCTGTATTTATTCTATTTTTTTTTATTTTGATGTTTTTGGGACTGCTAAAAGCAGTTATCAATGGATACTAATATAAAGAGCTTTTATTTTTTAGAAAATCTAATGTTTTATCTAAAACGATTTGTGCGTATGGCGGAAAAGTAGTTGAGGAAAATGGATGTGATGCTCCAAAGGCATGTCCTGCCCCTTCAATAATAAAAAGTTGGGAAGTACTATTCCACTGATTTATTTTGCTAGCTTCATTTACTGGAACTGCTTCATCTTTTGTTCCATGAATAATCAAATGCGGGATAGTCAGATTTTTAGCAGCTAATTCTACATTAAATCTAACTTTATTGTTTAATGTATTTTCAGCTAACTGGTAGTATAATGGCATTTGCTGATTTGTTCTTGAGTTTTCAACGTAGATAACACCTGCTTTTTTCCAATAACTAATTTGCTCTTCTGAATATCTATTGATCAAATCGGCAACTGCAGCCCAAGTAACTACTTTTTTTATTCGATTATCTTCATGAGCTGCTAATATGGAAATTCCTCCTCCTCTACTGTGCCCTATTAAATAAATTTGCTGCTTATTAATTTCTTTATCAGCAATAAGGTTGTTATTTTCTATCCAATCGATTACCGTACTTAAATCGTCTAATTCCTTGGTATAATTGTTATTACCAAAAGCTTCTAAATCTGGAAAATCAATAGGTTGTTCGACTGTACCTCCATTGTGTGAAAAATTAAATTTTACAAAAGCAAAACCATTTTCAATAAAATATTCCATTACTTTATTAAAATGACCCCAATCTTTAAACCCTTTAAATCCGTGGGCAAAAACAACTATCGGATGTGGCATTCCATTAGGTTGATAACCAAAATCTAATAAAATTGGCTTTTGATGTTTGCCTTCAATAACTATGTTTCTTACAATAAGCATATTACATTTTATCGGGTACTTTTACTCCTAATAGCGACATGGTAGATTTAATTATTTTACCAATAGTTTCTGATAAACAGATTCTAAAAGCTAATTTTTCTAAATCTTCTTCTTTTAATATTGGAACTGTTTGGTAGAAGTTGTTAAACTCTTTTACCAGATTAAAAATATAATTGGCAATTAATGCTGGGCTGTAATTAGCTCCTGCTTCTTTAATAATTACAGGATAATCGTTCATTAATTTAATTAGTTCTAGCTCTTTCTCATTCATTTCTACAGCTTGGTATTTTTTTGAAAAACCCAATTCTGCTGCTTTTCTTAATAATGATTGTATTCGAGCATGAGCATATTGTATAAAAGGACCCGTATTGCCGTTTAAATCGATGGATTCGGCTGGATTAAAAACCATGCCTTTTTTTGGATCAACTTTCAATAAAAAATACTTTAAACTTCCCAAACCAATGGTAGCATAAAGTGCTTCTTTTTCTTCATTGGTCATTCCTTCTATTTGTCCACGATTTTGCGTCATTTCTTTGGCATCATTCACCATCATTTCCATCAAATCATCCGCATCTACAACAGTTCCCTCTCGTGATTTCATTTTACCTTCTGGTAATTCTATCATTCCATACGATAAGTGAAAACATCCATCAGCCCATTGATATCCTAATTTTTTAAGGATGGCAAATAAAACCTTAAAATGATGGTTTTGTTCATTCCCCACCGTATAAATCATTCCGCTTAAATCAGGGTGTTTTTTATAACGTTCAATAGCTGTTCCCACATCTTGTGTCATATAAACAGAAGTGCCATCGCTTCTTAACAATAATTTATCGTCTATTTTTTCAGAGCTTAAATCGCACCAAACTGAGTTGTCTTCTTTTTGGTAAAATATTTTTTTTGCCAACCCTTCGGCAACCACATCTTTTCCTAACAAATAAGTGTCAGATTCGTAATACAATTCATCAAAATTTACCCCCATGGTTTGGTAAGTAACGGCAAAACCATCGTACACCCAACTGTTCATCTTTTTCCATAGAGTTCTTACTTCCTCATCTCCATCTTCCCATTTGCGAAGCATTTCTTGAGCCTTTACAAATATTGAAGCTTCTTTCTCTGCTAGTTCCTTGTCAACTCCTTTCTCAACCAATGTTTTTATTTCTTCTTTGTATGCTTTATCAAACTCCACATAATACTTCCCAACCAAATGGTCGCCTTTTAAACCAGAATTTTCTGGTGTTTCGCCTTTTCCAAATTTTTGCCAAGCCAACATACTTTTGCAAATGTGTATTCCTCGATCGTTGATGATTTGGGTTTTTACCACTTGATGTCCCAATGCTTTTAAAATTTCGGCAACTGCATAACCTAAAAAATTGTTTCGTAAATGCCCAAGATGTAAAGGTTTGTTCGTGTTTGGAGAAGAATACTCCACCATAATAGTATTGCCCGAATTGGGCTTAGCAAAACCGTAATTGGTTGTTTTAGAAATCGTATTAAAAACATTTAGCCAATAAGTAGATGTGATAGAAAAATTCAAAAATCCTTTAACAACATTATAACCAACAATTTCTTCAATGTTCTCCTTGATGAAGTTTCCTATATCTCCAGCGGTTAGTTCTGGTGATTTTTTCGATATCTTTAAAAATGGAAAAACTACTACGGTTAAATCTCCAGCAAATTCTTGTCTAGTTTTTTGAACCTGAACTAGTTTCTCATCAATTTTGACACCATACAAATGTTTAATTCCTTCAACAACCTTATCTATCAACAATTTTTCCATTACTTCAAACAATATTTTTCTAAACTTTGTGTAAAATCATTGATAACATCAAAAGCGGTTTCGGCCATTGCATTTCCTTTGTTATCTAAACAAGGGTTAACTTCCACTATCTCCACACAAGTAACTTTTCCGCTTTCAATAATCTTATTAATAATTTGTTTTACCTCTTCTTGGTCAAATCCTTTAGAGCAAGGAGTTCCTGTTCCCTTAGAAATTAAATCACAATCCAAACTATCTACATCAAAAGAGATATAAATTAAATCACAATTTTTTAACTTTTCTAAAGCTTCTGAAACACAAACATTTATTCCTCGATACCGAACTTCATGAACTTTGTAATTTTTGATGCCATATTTTGCAATCGCAAATTCTTCAGGTTCTTCAGTAGATCGAACGCCAAAATACACCACATCAGTAGGTAAAACTTTTGGGGAAATAGCTCCAATATTTTTCATGCCTTCCCAATTTTTATTGGTTTCAGGAGTCACCTCATTTACTTTTCTTTCTAAATTATCGTTCGCCAAAGCAGCTGCTAAAGGCATTCCATGTATATTGCCAGAAGGAGTAGTGTAGGGCGAATGAAGATCTGCATGTGCATCTATCCAAACCACACCCAATCTTTTATTTGGAAATGCTGTTTTAATACCACTTATTGTTCCTAAAGCAGAAGAATGATCGCCCGACAATACAATTGGAAAGGAATTATCACGCAATGAATGTTGAACAGAATTGCTTAGTTTAACACAAACTTCCAATACTTTACCTATTCTTTTTGCATAAGGAGTTTGTTGTTTTTCATAAACAGCTTCATTTACTGTTTCAACATCTTCATAATCATACCGATTAAAATAATCACTACCACTGTTAATTGCGGCTATTTCAATTGCATCAATTCCCATATCGGCACCACGAGTTCCTGCTCCAATATCTGATCTATTTTTTATTATTACTATCTTTTTCATAAAGAAAACTTAAGGCACTTTTTCTAATTTTAACTGATTAACTTCATTAAAATAGGGTTCGAAGTTATCGAAAATGGATTACATTTCCATCAAAAATCATTATATCTATCATTATTTGCCTTTCGTATGGTAAATATTCTACCTAGTCTAATTTACTTTAAAAATAATGATATATTTGTAGCTAGTGTATTCATCAAAATTGAAAAAGGTAATTCATATCTTAATTGCAATTGTTTCTATTTCCGTTATCATCGGATGTGGAGGTGATTCATCAATAGAATCTCAAGGAATCATTATTTATAAGGTAAGTTATCCTAAGATGGATAAACGTAATTTGATGTTTGATTTTATGCCCAAAAAAATGGTTTTAAAATTTAAAGATGATAAATACGTAACTCACATGACTGCTGGAATGGGAATGTTTAAAACGAATATCGTTGTTGACCAAGAACAAAATCAATTTTCACAAATGGTAAAATTGATTAACAAAAAATACATTTTAACGCTTAAAGGTGAAAACATAAAAAAATCCTTATCAAACTCACCAAAATACAACATCAAACTAACAGATGAAACCAAAATAATTCTTAATTACCTCTGCAAAAAAGCGATAGTTACTATGAATAATGAAGATCGTGATGTTTTTACAGTTTATTATACCGATAAAATTAAAATTAATAATCCTAATTGGTGCAATCAATTTAGTGACATTGATGGAGTAATGTTGGAGTATCAATATGAAAAATATGGAGTTCACATGAAGTTTGAAGCTAAAGATATAAAATTTACTGAAATTGATAATGGTGATTTTGAAATTGATGCAAAATATGAAGCTATTTCTGAGGTAAAAATGGACAAGGAAATGCAAGAGATTTTCGATAGTTTTAATTAACCCTTTTAAATACCTCCATAACTTTTAAAACCCTTCCTTTTTTATTCATTGTTATTCACAATCAGTTGTTATTTAGTAGCAATTTATTCCTATTTAATGGCGTTTGTTATTAATATCTTTGATAGCTATATTAATGATGTTTAATGTCTAAGAATCTATATAAAACAGAAGATACTAATTCGAAACAAAGCTCCAATAAAAAGGCATCTAGCGAAGATAACCCTATTAAAAAGGTGAGTACTTTTTTTTCTGATTTAGTAACTAATGAAAAATTATCCAAGTCTATTGGTGTTTTTATTTTAGTTTCTTCAGCTTTTTTACTACTTGCTTTTTCATCGTATCTATTTACTTGGAAAGTAGATCAAAACATTGTTGATAATTATTGGAATAATCCTAGCATTCAAGCAGAAAATTGGGCAGGGAAATTAGGAGCTTATTTCTCACATCAATTCATTTTTAATGGGTTTGGAGTTGCCTCCTTTTTATTTATTTTATTAAGTTTTGTTTTAGGGTTTCGCATCTTATTTAAAGTAAAATTGTTGCCTTTAGGAAAAACATTTGCTTATTCCATATTTTCTCTTGTTTGGGGATCCATTTTCTTAAGCTACTTTTTTCATGCCCTTCCGATTTTAGGTGGAGCTTTTGGCTATCAAGCTAATTTATGGTTAAGCAGTTTTATCGGAAATATCGGAATTCTTCTGTTTTTAGCGCTCTCTTTATTGTTGTTTTTAGTTATCAATTTTAACATCTCGTTTACTGTTTTTTCATCTCCAAAGGAAGAAGTTAATAACGATGATTCGTTAGAGGCAAAAAATGATAACAAAAACTCAGTCATTTCGCCAACCAATGATTTCGACTACGGATTGGAGGAAGAAGTTGAAGAAATTAAAGAAGATGAAGATTTTATCGAGCTATCAACTGTAATAACCAATCCTCCTATCACTTCAAAAAAAAATGAAGAAGTTGAATTTTTGATTGAAGAGTCAGAAATAAAAGATGAAATATTAAGTGATGAAGAGGTAAATAGTAAAGTAAGTGAATTTGGAGAATACGACCCAACACTTGATTTATCTTCTTATCAATTACCTTCAATTGATTTGTTGAAAGATTTCGGAAATACTCAAAAAAAGGTAACCCAAGAAGAATTAGAAGCCAACAAAAACAGGATTTTAGAAACTCTTGCCAATTACAATATTAAAATTGCCAGTATAAAAGCTACTATTGGACCCACAGTAACACTTTATGAAATTATACCAGAAGCAGGAGTTCGAATATCTAAAATAAAAAACTTGGAGGATGACATTGCCCTTAGCCTTGCCGCTTTAGGTATTCGAATTATTGCACCAATGCCTGGAAAAGGAACCATAGGAATTGAAGTTCCCAATCTAAATCCAGAAATCGTATCAATGAAATCTGTTATTGCTTCCGATAAATTTCAAAATGCAAAAATGGAGCTTCCTATAGTTTTAGGAAAAACCATTACCAATGAAACTTATGTTTTTGATTTAACAAAAATGCCTCACCTATTAATGGCTGGAGCAACTGGACAGGGTAAATCTGTTGGTTTAAATGCCATATTAACTTCTTTACTTTACAAA
>PFUQ01000025.1 GCA_002790175.1 Flavobacteriales bacterium CG_4_9_14_3_um_filter_32_8 | reverse complement strand
AACTCCTTTTTTTATTATCATTTATTTCCCCTCTTGAGAGGGGCAGGGATGTGTAATTAAAAATCTATTTTTCCCTTTGCTCTAATTCCTAAACCTTTTACCCCAAACAAGGAAGTCATATCTGGATTATCTAAATACGTTACTCGTTGTAAGATGTCTATTCGAATAACTTTAAAAATATTCATCACTCCAGCACTTAACTCCAAATAAGGAATACCTTTATCAAAAGTAAAAGTTGAAGCACTACCATCTTTATTTACTGGAAATTGATATAATTCTGGGTGAAGATTAGGATTATTATCTGCCGTTAAATTACCATACAAGGCTTTTACAGAAATAACTTCTCTCCATTTTAACTTTTTAAATAAAGGAATTTTATTAAAAAGAAAGCCGTTAAAATAATGACTAACATTTATACTAGCATATTCGTCGCTTATAAATTCCATAAAATTCATCATGTTAAAAGAGGGTTCTTGTAAAAAGAAAGATTGATTGGCTCGAGGCAGGTTAAGAAGTGGGTATGGAACTGAACCAAATACTTTACCACCTTCTATCTCAAAATCGGTAAACCCTATTTGAGCTAAATAAAATCGTTTAAAGATATTACCTGAAACCCTAGTGTATTCATTTTCTCCATTAATTACTCCTTTAATACCTTGAGTAAATCTTAATTGAAAAATAGGGTATTTGTTAGGTATTGGAACACGAAAGTTTTTTCCTTGATAAAATTGTTCGTTGGGGGCAAACCTAAAATTAACACTAAAATTGTCCGATTGAATGGCATTAAAATTTACCGAATCGCCATTCATAAATTCAAGAGAACCTAAAGGTCGTTGCAATTTGTTTTCATAAATTAAATTGTAGGAGAAACCACTATAAGTTTCACGAAGATAATCTAGCGTATAGGTAGTATTAAAGATCATTCTATCGGAAGTTCCTCTTTTAAAGGAGAGTAAAAAATTATCCTCATTTAAAAATTGCAAATCCTGACCAGGAAAATTGGTTTCGTGCTGTGTGGCAACTAATAAACGGTGCTGAGGGTTAGATAAAAAATCAGTATTAAATGAATAGGTTAATCCAACAAAATACTTGTATTCTTTGTCTTTAAACCCATAAGCAAGATAATTATAATACATAAATTTTTTGCTAAAATCAGTAGTTGTTCTAAATCCAGCTCTTAATCTGAATCCTTCAACATCGTTAAAACTATAGAAAGAGTTTAATGGTCCTAATTCAATTTTTCCTATTTTATGCCATCCTGTTATCAATAAAAAGGCAATATCCATGGTTCTTTTAAAAGCAGGAATTTTTTGAATGCTATCAATCATCACATATACACCCTGTTCTTGCTCAGTAAGAGTGTCTGGTCTGGTTTCCACCCAAAAAGAATCAGTCTTGTTTTCCATTCCTTCTTCTTTAATTATCTTTTCAACTTTATTGTATATTTCGTTATCTCTTTCTTGGTTGAAAACAAAATTGGTGTAATTAATTGTTTTTTTGCCAAACATTCCACGACCCTTTTTGGTAAGGTTATAGTCAATAATCAACTTATCTTTAGAAAGCATCCAAACACTATCATTGTATAAAGTAAACTCTTGATCTAATTGTAAATCTTTCACAAAATTTAAGTTGATTTCATCTGCGACACCCATAACAACTTTAGTAACTGCGTAGGTTGACGAATCATTTAAAATATACAAACTTCCTTTAAATGCAAAGTCTGCTTTATTTCGAGGTGTAAAAGCAAGGTTAATACATTCTCTTCCATTGACTTCTAACGTATCTATAATAAAATATTTATAAATTGTTGGACCAAGAACAGAAATAGGGCTGGTAAATTGATTCGATAATAAACTGATATTATTATCATAAATATCAATATCCTGATACAATTTATCCATAATAAAAGACATTCCATCATCATCAATATATCCTTCAAAACCTGTCATTTTACTTCCAAACTGAAGTTCTTTTAAGGTTTTTGGATTTTTTCGGTAATACATTTTTGAGGCAGTTTCCCTTAAAAAAACGGGTAAAAAAGGTTTCCCATTAATTTCAGAAGTGTCAATATGATCGATTACGACCTGAAATTTCTTTTTGAGCCAGCCTTTATTTAAAAACTCTTCGGTGATGTTATTAATGTCAATCTCAATTTTTTCATATTTATCATATTCATAAAAACTGAGTGCTTCTTTTCTATTATCATCTTTATGTTCAATTACTTTCTTTATTAAATCTACAGCTGGGTTTTCTTTATTTTTGTACCTTTTATTGTCGGCTTTAACAACAAATTCTTCTATTTCTATCGCTTCATTAGCCATCTGAAAATTGATGGTCTGAGAAATACCTAATTCAACTTTTTTTGAAATCTTGTTATATCCAACAAATGAAGCCATTAGGGTAGGTGTTCCCCATTGAGTTTCTAGGTAATATTTACCATCAAAATCGGTGGTTGTGCCAATATTTGCTCCTTTAAAAGCGATATTAACAAATGGTAATGGCTCTTTCGTTTTGGCATCAATTACTGTTCCTTTAATTTTAGTAAGTTTTTGAGCATTTACACCAAAACATAGCAAAAAGCTAAATAAGCTTAAAATGAAATAATATTTTATTTTAAATGGATGAGTGATAATATGGTTGATTAATTTTTTCAAGGTAGCAAAACTACTTAAAAAATAGGTTGATTTTCATTAAGGCTAATCTATAAATATTTATTGATTAGTCTTTACTTTTTGCAAAAAATGACAACTTATTAATTTTTATGGATTGGCAACCACAGAATTTTGCATATTCATTTATTTTGTTGGAGAATTCATTAATAAATTTACTAGTAGGTTTAAATTGAGGTTCAAGCCAAGTGTTATTCACATAAAATATTTTTTCTTTTCTATCCGCTTTTGCATCTATCCTTGCAACAAATTCATCACCGTACAAAACAGGTAAAACGTAATAACCAAACTTTCTTTTTTTCTCAGGCACATAACATTCTATTTGATAATCGAAATTAAAGATTTCTTTAACTCTTTTACGCTGAATTAATAGGTTGTCGAAAGGGTTTAAAATATGGATTCTTTTATTACCATCATTCTGAGTATTATTTATTGAACTAATTAATTGATTATTAGTATAATATGTTTCATTAATTCCAGTAATAGTTGCAGTCGTAATTTGGGAAGATTCAACCATTTTATTCAACAATTTTTTGACTTCTTGTTTAATTCCTTTTCTTAA
Source organism: Flavobacteriales bacterium CG_4_9_14_3_um_filter_32_8 (assembly GCA_002790175.1). Classification (GTDB taxonomy): domain Bacteria; phylum Bacteroidota; class Bacteroidia; order Flavobacteriales_E; family Vicingaceae. Next base: position 3,147 of record PFUQ01000025.1, on the reverse strand, counting down.
ATAAATAATTTCATTTAAGTTAACTAAACCATGAGCTTTTATTGCATTAAATAGGATGTGTTGATGATATTCTTCAGCAGTTGGAATAGATAAATTTAAATCTGGAGGAAGAACTCGTTCTGGTAAGTCAAATATTTTTTGAAATCCTTTACGATTAGCAATCATTAAACTTCCATCCATAAAAAGATTAGTTAAAGCAATTTTAGCAGGCTTCCATTCGTACCACTGGTTATTTTTAGTAGAAGGATTCTCAAAATCTTTTGATTGCAATGCACCTTCAGCTTTTATTCGGTCTATCACATATTTTTCTACTTTCTTATCTCTTGGAAACCAATGTTTATCACCATCTTTGTATAATTCTTTTTTGTGTAAGCTAAATCGATAATCGGCTATTGGCAAGTATGCTGCAGCATGACTCCAATACTCAAAAATAGATTTAGCAGCCATTAATTCCGATAATTCTTTTTGATGATACGTTGGGTTTCTTGTAAATAAAACATGATGATGTGCTCTTTCTGTAACAGAAATAGTATCTATTTGTACATAACCTAACTGTTGAATTATTTTTAATGAGTTATTTTCATTACCTGATAAACCTTGACCAGAAATGGCTAATTTTCTTGCTTCCGTATGCGATATTTTTATTGAATTTGACATGTAATTAAACAAAAAAACCCATCAATTAAGACAGGTTTTCTTATTAAATTAAGTATTTTTAAAGATTAAATTACTTTAACATCTACTGCATTTAATCCTTTTTTTCCTTCTTCTACATTGTAGCTTACTTTGTCTCCTTCAGCTATTTCATCTGTTAATCCATTTACATGCACAAATACGTCTTTACCGCCTTCGTCAGGTGTGATGAATCCAAATCCTTTTGCATTGTTGAAAAATTTTACTGTTCCTGTACTCATTTTTTAAAGTTTAATAAATATAAAATATTTACAAATATACAGTTCTATCCGTTCATTTTACATTTTTTTTCACTTTGAATGATAATTTTTAACAGAACACGTGCTAAATAAAGCAAATTAGCATTGATTATTATCTATTTTGAAATAGAATAACAACCAACACCTACAAACTTATTGTTACATTTGCAATCCTAAAAAAATAAATAATGATTGCAGCACATAATATATCGTTACAATACGGTAAAAGAGTTTTGTTTGATGAAGTAAATATAAAGTTTACTGATGGAAATTGTTATGGTGTTATTGGTGCTAATGGTGCAGGAAAATCAACCTTTCTTAAAATATTAGCAGGTGACTTAAGCCCAAATTCTGGAAATGTTATTATTGACCCTGGTAAACGAATGGCGGTGTTAAGTCAAGACCACTTTAAGTTTGATGAAGCAACAGTTTTAAATACGGTAATGATGGGGCATACCAAGCTGTGGAAAGTGATGCAAGATAAAGATGCTATTTATGCGAAACCCGATTTTTCGGATGCAGATGGATTAAAAGCCTCTGAATTAGAAGCTGAATTTGCCGAAATGGATGGTTGGAATGCAGAATCAGATGCCGCATCGATGCTAAGTGGATTAGGAATTAATGAACAATTTCATTACCAATTAATGAAGGACATTAGTGGTAATCAAAAAGTTCGAGTTTTATTAGCTCAAGCTATATTTGGTAATCCTGATATTTTAATTTTGGATGAACCTACCAATGATTTAGATATCATTACCATATCTTGGTTAGAGCAATTTTTAATAGATTTTAAAAACACGGTGATTGTAGTTTCTCACGATAGACACTTTTTAGATGCAGTTTGCACACATATTGCGGATATCGATTTTGGAAAAATAAGTGCTTTTAGTGGAAACTATACTTTTTGGTACGAATCCAGTCAACTGGCTTTGCGTCAGAAACAATCTGCCAATAAAAAAGCAGATGAAAAGAAAAAAGAATTACAAGATTTTATTGCTCGTTTTAGTGCCAACGCTTCTAAATCTAAGCAAGCAACAGGAAGAAAAAAGATGTTGGAAAAATTAAATTTTGAAGAAATTAAACCATCTACAAGAAGATATCCAGCAATTATTTTTAATCAACAAAGAGAAGCAGGAGATCAGATTCTACATGTTAAAAATTTAAGTAAAACTGGGCTTTTCAAGAACTTAGATTTGAATTTAAGAAAAGGTGATAAAGTTGCTTTTGTTGGTAAAAACAGCATGTCGATGACTGCATTATTTCAAGTTTTAGAAAACGAAATAAAACCTGATAGCGGAGAATTTTATTATGGGCAAACCATTTCAACAGCTTATTTACCCAACGAAAACGAACACTTTTTTAATGGCAATGATAATTTAATAGATTGGTTAAGGCAATTTTCTGATGTAGAAAAGGATGAAGTATTTATTAGAGGTTTTTTGGGTAAAATGCTTTTTTCTGGCGAAGAAGTTTTTAAAAAATCTAACGTGTTATCTGGAGGAGAGAAGGTGAGGTGCATGATTTCGAAAATGATGCTAGCAGAAGGTAATTTATTACTTTTAGATGAACCAACCAATCATTTAGACTTGGAATCGATTACCGCTTTTAACAATGCATTAAAAGATTTTAAAGGAACCGTTCTATTTACTTCTCATGACCATGAGTTTGTGAGTACTGTTGCTAACAGAATAGTAGAATTAACTCCAAACGGTTGTATCGATAAAGAAATGAGTTTTGACGAATATTTAGCAGATGCTAAAGTGAAAGAACAAAAAGAGAAATTGTATGCAGTGACGCTATAAAAAAAGTGAAAGGAGAAAGTTGAAATGTGAAAGGAGATAGTTGAAATGTGAAAGGAGAAAGTTGAAATGTGAAAGGAGAAAGTTGAAATGTGAAAGGAGAAAGTTGAAATGTGAAAGGAGAAAGTTGAAATGTGAAAAGAGAAAGTTGAAATGTGAAAGGAGAAAGTTGAAATGTGAAAAGAGAAAGTTGAAATGTGAAATAAAAAAATAAAATGATTAAAGAACCAGAACATAAAGATCTAAAAGATAGAACTAAAAAGTTTTCAATTAGAGTTATTAATATGGTTAAACAACTAGATAATACACTTGGTGATAGAGAAATTGGAAGACAGTTGATAAGAAGTGGAATGTCTGTTGGGGCGAATACAAGAGCTGCTTTTAGAGGTAGATCAAAAAAAGAATTTGTTGCAAAA
>PFUQ01000116.1 GCA_002790175.1 Flavobacteriales bacterium CG_4_9_14_3_um_filter_32_8 | reverse complement strand
GGAAAAGCACTATTTTTTCATAGACATTTTAACTTTTGATAAAAAAATAAGACTGGTTATTTAACTTTTCCTATTCAACTTATTTTGTAGTTTAGAATTTTCTTAAAAAGTTTATTACAAAAAAATTGTATTACTTTTTTAAACCTCTTATGTAATTAACTAAAAGCCAAATATCTTCATCATCTGTAATTTTTTTACCAAAACCTGGCATATCATCTCGACCATTTTTTGTTTTATAAAATAAATCACCATCCGTTTGTCCTTGAACTACAGCTTTAGAAAAATCCGGCATTGGAATGATAAGGTTACTTCATAATTTTCAAAGCAAGTTATCTTTTCCAAATTCAGCATCCCATCCTATAGAACGAGATGCTCTGAATCTTTTACCCAACAAAGTGGTGAAACTAAACAGATTAAAAATGGTGCTGTTCACTTTCCAGTAAAAATGGATGATTTTTAGGGATTATTGGTGCTTTACTTAAATTTTGAGAAACAACAAGTATAAACAAACCTAGGTAACCCATGTAAATTCCTATTTCAAAAAAACCAATATGAAAATCATGAATTGTTCCTGGCATTATTTGTATGAAATTAGTTATCCATTGCCCAAAAATTAACAAGCCTGCCACAAAAAATAATATATATTTATTTCTGTCAAATTGAATTGGAAGCAATAATAAGAAAGGGATAATAAAGTTTATAAAAATATCTAAGTAAAACATGGTGTTCCAGTTTCCTTCTCTTCGTTGTACATAATAAGAAGTTTCTTCTGGTATATTTGCAAACCAAATAAGAAGATATTCTATAAACCACAGATAAGCCCAAAGAATACTGAGTGCAAATAAATAACGTGAAAAATCTTGTAAATGAAATTTATTCATTTTTGGAAAATAGCCTAAATTTTTTAACAGTAAAACAACAACAATAATTACTGCCGCAGCATGATAAAAAGCAGAAGCGATATTTTTAAAAGCATATACGGTACTAAACCAAGTTACATCAACAGACATCACCCAGTCAAATGTTCCTAAAGAAAAAGTAATTGCCATAACAAAAATAAAAACTTTTGAAAGAAATTCACTTTTATTAAAGAATTCCATTCCTACTATTTCATCTTCTTTTAGTGAAAATTTTCGAAATTTAAAAATTATCAACATCCATAAGCTTAAAAATAAAATCATTCTTATAATGAAAAAAATAGTGTTTAAATAAGGGCTTTTGTGTTGGATAATTTCATGTGAATTTCTCATGTCTTCATGAGACCATTCGTAGAGATAGGGCACTCCAAAAATCATAACCAACATTAGCAGCCCAATAATAGGCATGAATCCACTTATTGCTTCAGGAACTCTTTTAAACATTGCCGACCATCCAGATTGTGTAATGTATTGAATAGCAATAAAGAATGTTGCTCCTATTACAATGGACAAGAAGGTATAATTATTTAAAAGGATGTTAGCCCATGCTCTTCCAGCGTCTTGCATAAAAGCCATAATTAGTGCCAATACACCTATTAGGATCATTCCAATTGATGCAGTTTTTAACTTTAAGGATACTTTAACTTTGTTTTCCATGAAATATATTTTAAAACAGTTTCTTAAAAAAATTTAAAAAGATGGTCAAAATTTCTTGTCTTTTTTAGCCTTTATTTGACTTTCTTTAGCTAATCTTACTTTTTCATTAGGCTGAAGTACATTCTTAATATATAAAATGATTTTCCATCTATCATCAATTCTAATATGATCTGCATGTGCAGCCATAATAATAGATCCTACTGTAATTACATGATAAATTTCACCATCAGGTCTTTCCCAAAAATCTTTTGAAATCAAGGACGCAGGTTCTGTTGGATATTTTCCACTCGAATACAGCAATCCTTTTCCTTCTCCTTTGGATCCGTGGCATATAGCACAAAAAACATCAAACATTTTATGACCTCTTTCCAGTATTTTTATACTATCTTTGGCTCCAGTAAATGGATTTTTTAATTCCAAACTAGCTTTTTGCATACCTTCTGGTGTTTTGGCATAATGATATGGAATAGTTTCTCGTGGAATTGTACCTAAAATAGAAGGCTGAGCAGTTTTATTATCCTTAAAATTAGAATTAGTTGTATAAGTTTCATAAGCATCAGAAACCATCATGTCATCTACATAAGAATAACCAGGTTTTCTACTGCTGTGATCACAGCTGTAAAGAATTAATATACTAACAATTGCAGGTATAATTTTTTTAAATGCTCTTTTTAAAAATAGTTGTTTCATTTGTTTCGTTTTTTATTTTACAAACTTTTCTGTTACTTCAGTTGCTCCGTTAGTTGAGAAAATGTTCATAATTATTTGAACTTCATCTTCTGCCTCAGGTTTGTTTATTGCAACAACAAAAGTATCATCAACCACTCCTGGATGAATTAAATCAGCTTTTTTACCTGGATAAAATTTATTAGCGATAAAAAATGATATCACACTTAATCCTGATGTTATATTTATCATTAAAACGAAAGTGATAACCACGTGCGATGGTAAAGTGTACAATGGTTTACCTCCATAAATTAGAGGATAGCTTTCTACTGTGACCCAATAAAGAAAATAAAATACAAGTGCTGTTCCAAAAATGCCAAACAATACAGCTGCACCCATAAGGCGAGTTTTATGTAATCCAGCAATATCTTCTATCCCATGAACAGGGTAAGGCATAAAAACTTCTTCAATTTTTATTTCTTTTTCTCGAATTTTTTTGATGGCTTTTATCATCAAATCTTCTTCTTTAAAAATACCTAGTATAAATTTTTTACTGTTCATTATTTTTATTATTAAATAGTGAATTAATGTTCTTGTATTTCTGTTGTTCGATTATTTACCGATTTTACTTCTGCTACGGCTATTACAGGTAAGAATCTTAAAAACAAGCATAATCCAAAAACAAAGAATCCGAGTGTTCCAACAAAAATTCCTACCTCAATATAGGAAGGGGTATAAGTCGCCCAATTTGAAGGTAAATAATCCTTTGAAAGAGAAGTAACAACGATAATAAATCGCTCAAGCCACATCCCTACATTTACACATAAGGAAATAATAAATACCAATGTTAAATTACTTCTCATTCTTTTACTCCAAAAGAGCTGTGGAAGTATTGCGTTAAAAAGAATCATCAACCAAAATGCTATGGAATAATCTCCTGTAGCTCTATTTTTATAAAACGTAAATATTTCAAATCCATTGCCAGAATACCAAGACATAAACAACTCGGTTAGGTATGCCGTTCCCATTATCAAACTTATAAAGATTAAAACTCGAGTGATAGCATCAATGTGTGAGGTGGTGATATAATCTTGTAAATGGTAGGCTTTTCTCATAATAATTACCAAAGTTAACACCATAGAAAATCCTGAAAAAATTGCTCCAACAACGAAGAAAGGTGGAAAGATAGTTGTGTGCCAACCAGGTATTACTGAGGTGGCAAAATCCATAGAAACAATAGAGTGTACAGAAATAACTAATGCAGCGGCTAAACCACCTAAAATATAACTAATGGCTTCAAATCTATTCCAGTTTCTGGATGAGGCATTCCAACCAAGGCTTAATGTGCCATAAATAAATTTAGATACTTTAGATTTCACTCTTTCTTTGATTAACGCAAAATCTGGTAACATTCCTAAGTACCAAAAAGTGGCTGATGCTAATACATACGTACTAATTGCTACAACATCCCAAAACAGTGGGGAGTTAAAATTTAACCACAAAGGGCCTCTTGTGTTAGGGTAAGGGAAAATATAAAAACATAACCAAATTCTACCCATGTGAACCATTGGATATAACCCAGCACAAACAACTGCAAATATGGTCATTGCTTCGGCAGATCGATTAATTGATGTTCTCCATTTTTGACGAAGCACCAAAAGGAATATTGAAAATGCTGTGCCAGCATGCCCTATACCAATCCACCAAACAAAATTAATAATATCCCAACCCCATGAAACAGAATTATTTAATCCCCAAGATCCAATTCCAACTGTAAATGTTTTGTATAGAGAATAGCCTCCAATAGACATTGCGATGATACTTAAGTAAAGTATAAAATACCACCATCTATTGTGTTTTCTGTCAATGGGTTCTAATATCTCATTGGATATTTGATGATAAGACTTTTTCCCAATAATATAAGGGTCTCTTATAGGTGATTCATAAAACATACCATTCTTTTTTAATTATAAAATTTCTTTTTTAGTATCTTCGCTGTTATTGTTTCTAACTTTTGTTTGATAGCCAACAACTGGTTGGGTATGTAACTGCTCTAATAAATGATAATGACGAGGGTTTTTAAATCGTTTAGAAACTTCACTTTCACTATCATTTAAATCTCCGAAAACAATTGCATTTGCTGAACATGCTTGAGAACAAGCGGTTTGTATTTCTCCATCTTTTAGTAGTCTATCCTCTAATTTTGCTGTTAATTTTTTTTCTTGAATACGTTGAGTACAAAATGAACATTTCTCAACAACCCCTCTTGAACGAACAACTACATCTGGATTTAGCACCATTCTACCTAAATCACTATTCATGTTAAAATCAAATTCGTTGTTTTTTGCATATTGAAACCAGTTAAATCGTCTCATTTTATATGGACAATTATTCATGCAATATCTAGTTCCAATACAACGGTTATAAGCCATTTGGTTTATTCCTTCACTGCTTCTCATTGTTGCTGCAACAGGGCAAACATTCTCGCATGGAGCACTATTACATTGTTGACACATGATTGGCATTTGAACCATTTCAGGATTTTCTTTATCTCCAGCATAATACCTATCCAACCTAATCCAGTGCATTAATCTTCTGTTAATCACTTGTTCTTTTCCAACAACTGCCACATTATTTTCTGCTTGGCAGGCCACCACACAACTATTACAACCAGTACAAGCATTTAAGTCAATTGACATTCCCCAATGATGACCTGAAAATACAGCGGCTGGGTATAATGAAGTGCTTTCTTTTAAAATTTCTTCTCGTTCCTCATTTCCTGAAGCTGGATTTTTATGATATTGTTGAATATAAGTTTCTCTGATAATGGATCTTCCTTCCATTAAATCGTGTGTTTGATTTAATGCAAGCACATATTCTTCACTTGAAATAGTGATTTTATCGGTTGAAGTATGATAAATTTTTACCCCATCTACAAACTGTACAAAAGGGTAAACATTTGTTCCAACATTATTTCCAACTTTTCCAACATTTTTTCTGCCATATCCAAGTGCAATTGAAATGGTATTGTCTTCTTGCCCTGGTTGAACTAGTGCTGGAATTTTTATATCATTAATGGTAATGAATTGCCCTGTTTTAATGTTGTTATTTTGTGCGTATTTTATCGAAACTGAAGCTACATTATCCCAAGTTAATTTAGTAACCGGATCTGGCAATTCTTGCAACCAAGGGTTATTAGCATGAGTACCATCACCAATTGCAATATTTGGTATCATTTCTATGGCAATTTTACCTCTATATATTTTTTTGGTTATTTTTCTTGCACTTTTTATCAGTGCTGCATTAATATCAGGGATTGGTGGCTGGGTTGTTTTTTTGCCATCATCTTTTCCTTTTTCTACTTTTAGGTTAAAAATTCCTGCTTGTAAGGTATATGCCCAAAATTCATCAAAGTCTTTGTAATTCTCTTGAAGTGGAAAAAGTGTTTCTTCCCAATTGGATTTAATATATTCGTAAGAAGTTTTTTCATTGGCAGTCCATTTAAGTAAACAGTCTAAAAAAGAATATGTATCAAAAAGTTTTGAAATGGTGGGCTGTGAAAAGCTATAAGAACCTTTTTTAGGTTCAAAATCGCCCCAACTTTCTAAAAAATTATCGGGTGGTAAAATATAGTTAACATGAAGTGTGGTTTCAGTAATTCTATCGGCAATAATGCCTGTAAAATCAACATTTTTAAGTGCGGCAATTATTTTTTTCGGGTATGGGTAATCGTAAATGGGGTTTACTTCATTTAATAACACAACGCCAACTTTTCCAGTATTCATTTCATTGACAATCCTTTCCATGTCGTCTTCCGACGCTTTTTTTGTGAAATAAGGAGTATTTAAGTCTATCGTATTGCCATAATTATCTAAAAATTTATTGATACCATTTACCAATGTTTGAATGTCAACATCATTACTTCCTGCAACCACAAGGCTTTTTCCTTTATTTTCCCATAGTTCATCAGCAATACTAGAAATATCAACTTTGGTTTTTAATTCTGGAAGCGTAGGATTGCCACTTTTATGGGCAATTTTATTATATAAAGCTAAAACTAATGATCCTTCTTCCATCGGATTTACTCGTATTCTTTTATCCGCATTACTACCAGTCAGTGAAAACCCTGCTTCTAACTGAATATGGCGTGTCATTGTTGGATTTTCTTTATT
>PFUQ01000041.1 GCA_002790175.1 Flavobacteriales bacterium CG_4_9_14_3_um_filter_32_8 | reverse complement strand
GACAATGAAAATTTTTAAAACACTATCTGGATTCCGTCAGCTGACGGATGAAGCAGTATATGAAAAACTATGAAAACCAAATGGGAGCAAAGATAACAAACAATCTGACTGCGTTATATTTTTTCTGCAATAGCTAAGGCTATTCCAAAAAAATATGCCTTGCATCTTATTTATTATCTTTGTTTTTTGAAAGAAATCAATTTTTAGAACCCACCTAAAGCTAATAATTAACATCCTACCTAAAAAAATTAAACTAACTTTCCGTTTTAATTTTACAAAATGAATCTTAAAGATCTTTACAAAAAATATTTCCCTTATTTTATTGATGTTTGGCAATATTTAATCATCATCGTTATTTTTATTGTGGTAGGAATTATTTATGCCATTGTAACATAAAATCAATTCAACAACAATTAAAAGTTAGATTTTAAATCAATAATAAAATTATCGAGCACTCCTTGTTTTACGTGATCCATTACTACAATTTTATACCAATCGGGAGTAGCATCATGAACATTTGGGACCAACGAATATTTTTTAGCTAATTGGGGTGAAATAAATTTTCCTCGAATGGTAATAATATTAATAAAAGGGTTGTGGTAATAAGCCACTCCCATTTTTTCTAACTTTTTACACAATAAACTTGCTTTGTCGGCAAGATTCCTCATTTTTACCTTGAGTCCATCCGAACCATGTGTTTTTAACATCATCCAAACAGATATTGCATTAGCTCCAGAACGGCTTCCGCAAATGGTATAATCTTTTCCTTGCACGTAATTTGCTTCTTCGGTAAGTGCATATTTCATGTATCCTTTTCGGATAATAAAAATTCCAGTGCCGTAAGGTGTTTGTAGCATTTTGTGCCCATCTAAGGTAAATGAGTTAATTCGATTATTGGTAAAACTATAAGTACTTTTATCGTTCGTAAAAGGATAAATAAATCCTCCAAAAGCTCCGTCAACATGTACTTTGTAATTTAATTTATTGCTTTCAAAAAAATCGGTAACTCTTTTCATATCATCTACAGAACCAAACATGGTAGTTGACATATTCATGATTACTATAAAATAGTTGATTCCTTTTTTTGCGGCAAGGGCTATTCTTTGTTCTAAATCTGCTTGTACAATCATTCTAGAGTTATCCTCTACCTGGATAACAATAGAAGAAATATTTAATAGATTAGCTCCTTTAGGCATCGAATAATGACTGTCTTGCGAATAAACAACAGCTATTTCATCGACATTTGCCTTATATTCTTTTATAAAATAGTTTCTATAAATCCATAAAGCTTGAATATTTGCCTCTGTCCCACCTGAAGCGACATAACCATCTTGAGCATCATTTTCTCCTCCCAATATTTCTTCTGCACAGAGCTTAATTAATTCAACTTCTATCTTTTGTGTGCCTTTAAAAAAAGGCTCTGAATCTTCGTTTAAGGTGTGGCAACCAATGTGATTTGGATTGGCAATTAATGTTTTCATAAAAGGAGAATCTTCTAAAAATGGGGCATCATCATAAAATTGTTCTTCATCTAAGTAACTTGCAGGTACTCCAAGTACTTTCTTGGTTTTATAATTTAAGTTTTCAGCTAAAGCAGCATCAATTCTTGCTGTAATTTCATCGTGTGATAATTTTTCCCAATACATTTTAAATTTTTTGCAAAGCTAGGTTTCTATTCGCTGAAAAACATGAGAAAAATTAGAATTATACAATAACGAATGCCTTTATTTTTTATTTTTGATGTGTCTTTTTTGTCTAAAATAATTTCAAGAAACAACCTTTTTACGTCAAATGCTACTACTTTTAGCACACCAAAAGAAAGCGATGGGTTTAAAATGAGAACAATTTTACATTTGATATTGGGATGTAAAACTTTATTAACAAACGTAATGAGAGATGACTATTAACAGATCCTGTATTGTTTGTGACAATTTAACATGCTTAATAAAAAAGCATTGTTCTGATGAGGTTATATTAAATGATATTGACCAAAATAAAGATATTAACCTGTACAGAAATAGGCAATTTATTTTTCAGGAAGGAGATTTTACCAAAAATGTATTTTTTATTTTATCTGGCAAAGTAAAAGTATTTTTAATGGGGGCAAATGAAAAAAATCAAATCGTAAGGTTTAGTAAAAGAGGGGATATTTTAGGTCACAGGGGTTTTATTCCTTCTGGTGTATATCCTGTTTCAGCACAAGCTATTTTTGATTCTGAAATTTGTTATTTACCAAAAAAATATTTTTTTAATCTGTTAGATAAAGTTCCTGAATTAACCATTAATTTGATGTTATCTTTTGCGAATGAACTTTTTCAAGAAGAAACTAAACTAAGAAATATGTCAGTTTTTAATGTAAGGGAAAAAGTTGCGGTAGCTCTTATAACAATCGTTAAATCTTTTGGGTTGGATGAAAATCAAAACATTGTTGATATTGATTTATTATCGAGACAAGATATTGCAGAGTTGGTTGGATTAAAAGCTAATCAGGTAACTAAAGTATTATCTGACTTTAAAGTGGATGGGATAATTGAAATCGTTAAAAATAAAATAAAAATTACCTCATACGGTGCATTAGAAAAAATAGTTTCCTACTAAAATATGATTTGCATCATTTTTTCTTCTTCTTAAAAGAATGCGACTATTTGAGATGAATCATTTTATCTACTAGTGTTATAATTGTAATATTGTTAGTAGTATTAAATAAAATATAAAAATGAAAAAATTTCAAATTTCTGCCTACCTATTGTCTTCAATGTTAATGCTTTATGCTTGTGAAAACAATAATGATGAAACTACTGAGGTAAATAATTCAACAGCGACTAATTCAGAAACAGCCAACAATACACCATTAGGAATGGCATCGGTAGTTGATGAAACGTCTGATCCTAACATACTTCAGGTAGCAATTGGGTCTAAAGACCATACAACTTTAGTTGCAGCTGTGCAAGCGGCACAAATAGAGCATATTTTAGCTAATGCAGGCCCATTAACTGTTTTTGCTCCTATAAATGCTGCTTTTGATGCATTACCAGCAGGAACTGTTGAAGATTTATTAAAACCTGAGAACAAAGCAAAATTGGCAACTATTTTATCAAGACATGCTGCTCCAGGTTCTTATGACCTAGATGGATTAAAAAAAGAAGCTAAAAAAGGAAGAAAACTATATATGGCTACTGGAGATTATTTAGAAGTTACTGTTGAAGGCGAGGATGTTTTTGTCAGTGGTGCTAAAGTGATAGCTACCATTCCAACTTCTAATGGAATTATAAATGTGGTTGATAAAGTTATATTACCAAAATAAGTTACGATTTTTCATTTTACATAAGTTAAAATTAAGTTTTGAAGCCTTTAATACAAGTTAGTATTAAAGGCTTTTTTGTCTATTAAGCCACAAATGCTGCTAAAAATCTTTTTTCTTTGCTTTTGATGCAATTCTCCAAACAGGAAGAATAATCCAAAGCGTTAAAACCAAAAAAGACACGATCATTCCTAATGAGGTGCCAAAAAATTGTTGAAAAACCGCACCAGTGTAACCTAACAAAGCAGAAATATCAAGTTTTAATAAGATGAGAATTCTTGATAAATCTATTGGATTAAACATGCAAGCTATTAAAGAAAACTTATCTAAAGGATAATCATTAAAAAGCATTAAGCTAATTAAGAAAACACCATCGTAAATAACAGCTAATAACAACCACATTAATATGGCAATTCCGAATCCTTTTATTTTATTATCATTCGATAAAGCAATATTAAAAGCTAATGAGACAAATATAAAAGTTAAAAATACGCCCACCAACAACAACGAAGCAAAGTTCCAAATAACAGTAGATTCTATTACTCCATAAACTAAAAATGGTATTCCTAAACCTAATACTAAACTTAAGCTTAATGAAGTTGCTAAACCAATATATTGTCCAATAAATATGGTAGTTCTTTTGAGTGGTTGTGCAAGGAGGAGCTCTGTAAATTCTTTTGAGTTATAATAAAACATTACTCCAAAAATAGTTCCGATTAAAGGAGTTAATACAACTATCACATTCATTAGTGTAATTACTGCCTTGGATACGTTATTATTTAGAAATAGCATAACAAATCCTAACAATAAATAGAATGCAAAATAGATGTAACTCCACCTACTTCTCATTAAATCATAAAAACTATATTTTATTATTTTAAACATTTTCTTTTAATAATAAGTGTGCTATAGCATGTTCAATATTATTTTCTTTGGTTTGAATTTTTAATTCTTGAACAGAACCTTTAAAATAGATTTTACCATCTAAAATAAAAACGATTTCATCAGATAGTTCTTCAACGAAACTCATAATATGCGTGGTAATTAATATGGTTTTGCCTTTTTCTTTTTCTTCTTGTATTATTTTTTTTAATTGAATTAAAGAAACTGGGTCTAATCCAGATGTTGGCTCGTCTAGTATAATTATCTCACTATCAAACATAAAAGTTAAAATTAAATTAACCTTTTGTTTGGTGCCTCCTGATAGGTTCATTAATTTTTTATCCATAAAAGGGCTTATTCTAAACAATTGGATTAACTCCTTTTCTTTGGTTGGTTTATTCCTTAATGTTTTAATCATTTCGATTAATTCATTTACGGTAAGGTTTCCGGGGAAGTTTGCTATTTGGGGCAAATAATTAATGCCGTTTCTGTATTCATATTTTTTTAATATCGATTTTCCATCAATTTCTATATCCCCACTATTAGGAATGACCATACCTAGTATTGCTTTTATTAAGGTTGTTTTTCCAGATCCATTGGGTCCTAAAATGGTAAATATACCACCTTTAATAATGGTTAAATCCAGTTCTTTTAAAACTTCTACTTTTCCAAAATTTTTATTTAGTTTTTTTATTTTAATCATTTCACTTGGTTCATTAATGGATTGTTATCTAGTAAATTATCTGGCGTAAAAACTGGGGCAACTTTTTCTGAAAAATTAATCATATCCACAAATAAGCTTCTTAATAAAACAATCGTTTCGGGTGATTTATTTACGATGTAGGAAAATAACTTTACAGGGCGATAAGGAACATCGCCAACTCCATCTTTATCTAAATCATACCCAGCGTAATCGTCCCAAAAATTGCCATCAAAATCACTGTCATTTATTCTGCCATTAAAAGATAAATTAAAAGCATTAGAAATAAAATTGTTATTTCTAAATTTATTAGCATAACAAGCTCCTGATACTTTTACTGCCCACCCGTTTCTAATAAAAATATTATACTTATAATTTATTCGTGAACATCCTTCAGTATTTATTCCAATGGTGTTTTCATCAAAAACATTATCAAATAATTGAGCATCGTTTATTTCTTTTAATAAAAGCCCATAAGATGCAGAACCCCAGTTTTTAACAAATTTATTTCTATAAATTTTAATGAATTTAGAAAACATTACTGCCACTCCTGCTCCATTGTTAGCAAAAATATTATTATAATATTCGTTTTCATCAGAAAACATAAAGTGCAAACCATATCTAATATTTTTTGTACTAATATTGTTATAAATTTTACTTTTACTAGTGAATTCTAAATAAATACCATCTCGCATTTCGGACACTTTATTTCCATGAATCATCATGTGATTACAGTTCCAAAGATGTATTCCATTTCCCGAATTGTATTCTTGTTTAGTAATGCTAGAGATTGCGTTGTTTTTTATTTCTCCATATTGTGATTTTTCGATTAGAATTCCGAAAAATATATTACTCAATGTGTTATTATTTATAGTAAAGTATTTGCTTTTAGAAATGTAAATAGCAGCTAAATCTTTAGTATAATTTGCTTGCACATTTTGTAGCTTTAATCCAGAGATGGTTACTGAATCGGATTTAATTTGAAAAATATAGTTTAACCCACCTCCATCAATAATAGGATTGTTTTCGCCTCTAATTGTTACTGGTTTTGTAATAACAATATTCGATTCCTTATAAAATCCTTTTTTTACAACAATTTCATCTCCAGATTTTGCAATTTCTACTGCTTTTTTTAACGATTTAATAGTGCAAGTTGCACAAACTTCTATTTGTTTTGCATGAAGAGAAAATACAAAAATTAAGAACGCAATAAAAAGAATATTTCTCATAATCAATAGCTTATCACAGCTTTATTTCTTTGAAAATGTTTGATTTAACTCTTGCCAATCAAAGATTTCCCCGCCTTTTGTTTCTTTTGTTTTCAAGGCTTCCTTCTGGGAAGAAAAAGCAGTTAAAAAAGCTCCCATTGGGCTAGGTATTGCTTCACATTTAAGGTATGTGGTTTGAGTTGCATCTGAAAGATTTGCCGGATGGTCGTATGTGTTTACTAAAAATAAAGCGATGTCATTTACCGCTATGTTTTTAAAATCTTGTAACATACATTCTATGGCATCA
>PFUQ01000133.1 GCA_002790175.1 Flavobacteriales bacterium CG_4_9_14_3_um_filter_32_8 | reverse complement strand
AGTGTTGATAACATGCAATCCTTTTTCTTTTGCATACGCAACATCAATGTTATCCATGCCAACGCCACCACGACCAATTAATTTTAGGTTAGGACAAGCGTCTATTAAGTCTTTACGAACTTTTGTAGCACTTCTTACTAAAAGAGCAACATAATTATTGTCGTTAATGGCTTGTATTAATTGGTCTTGAGGAACAGTTGCTGTAACCACTGTAAAACCAGCTTTTTCTAGGTTTGTTTTTCCGATAGGAGCAATTCCATCGTTGGCTAATATTTTCATTGTTTAAGGTTTGAGGTTTGAAGTTTGAGGTTCGATGTTGATTAACTTTAAACATCAAACATTGAATTTTTTTAATTATGTTTTTTTACAAACGCTTTCATTACATCTACTAAAACTTGAACACTTGATAAAGGCAACGCATTATATAAAGAAGCTCTGTAACCACCCACGTCTCGATGTCCTTTTATTCCAACAATATTTGCTGCTGCCCACATTTTGTCAAAATCTTCTTTTAAAGCATCGTTCGTCAACACAAAAGTAGCATTCATATTACTTCGGTCTTCTTTAACGGTAGTTCCTTTAAACAATGGATTGGCATCTATTTCGTTGTACAATAAATCTGCTTTTTGTTGATTAATTTTTTCTATCCAAGCAACACCGCCATTGTCTTTTAACCATTGTAGGGTTAACATAGAAACATAAATTGCATAAACAGGAGGTGTATTGTACATCGATTCTTTATCAATATGAATTTTTAAATCTAACATGGAAGGAATTGTTCGTCCAGTTTTGCCTAACAATTCATTTTTTACGATGTAAACGGTTGTTCCTGCTGGTCCCATGTTTTTTTGAGCTCCAGCATAAATCAGGTCATAATCGGCTACATTTACTTTTCTGCTTAAAAAATCGGACGACATATCAGCAATTAAGGGAACATTTCCTCTTTTTGGAAGGTCTTTTAGTTGTGTTCCAAAAATGGTATTGTTAGTTGTGATGTGAAAATAATCGGCATCACTAGGAATGTTATATCCTTTAGGAATGTAGGTAAAATTTTTGTCTTCAGAGGAAGCAACAATAGTAACTTTTCCGTAGTTTTTAGCTTCCTTAATGGCTTTTTTGCTCCAAGCTCCAGTATTCAAATAAGCTCCATGACCGTTTTCTTTCATATAGTTCATTACAACGGTTAAAAAACCAGTGCTTGCACCACCTTGTAAAAATAACACCGAATAACCATCTGGAACATTCAATAATTCTTTAACCAACGCTTGTGCCTTATCCATCACAGCAATAAAATCCTTGCTTCGATGAGAGATTTCTAGAATAGAAAGATTAAGATTGTTAAAATTAAGAATTGCTTCAGACGCTTTTTTTAATACCTCTTCAGGTAAAATGCTTGGTCCAGGATTAAAATTATGAGCTTTTGACATGATATTTAGAATTAAATATGTTAAAAATAAAGTGCAAATTTAAAACTTAATCGATAGGGATGATAATAGAAATCGAATTAATTTTTATGATAAAAATCAGTTCTTTTTTAGCAGAAAAATTTATTCGAAACGGGCTTTATTTTCAGCTACTTTTTTCTCTAAATCGAACAAATAAACCATGGAAATTCGAATTAGTTTTAAATTTTCTTTGCTTTCACCATTATTATCTTCCCGATAATCTAACAAACCATGCGAATACATCAAATTAAAATGAAGGTTATTCATTTCATAACCGATGCCCACATTAAAACCAAAATCAAGTAACCTAAGGTTGTCTTTATTTGATTTGGAAGAGGTAGTGGTTTCATCAGCTGATGGCAAGAAAAGGCTGCTCAAACCAGTTGAATCGAATTGTGAAAAATCAATTACGTTCATTAGAGGAATTTGAGTCCTTACCTCTTCTTTTTTATTTGCAGTTAATAAAACACCTAAATATGGACCTGCATACATATTAAAGTTTTTGTAACGATAGTTGGCTAAAACAGGAATTTCAATAAAAAGTTCAGAGGTCATTCCATTGGTGGTTTCAATCACATCCGTATTAACTCCAAAAGCCTTAATGGTAGAATCCAACCCAGAGGTGTCAATACCACTCATTAGTATTAAATCTCCATAGATATCAAAAATAGAGCTAATATTAGTTTCATCATATTTTTTCTTTTTTTGAGATAAAAATACACCTGTACTTAATTTAAAAGATTCGGAGAACTTATATTTTAAGTGCAATCCAACATGATAACCCAATTGAAAATTATATCCTATTGCAGTATTTTCGATAGGTATAATATTCATTCCAACTTCAGGTCCTAAACTAATTTTTGCATTTTGACTAAAACTTGAGGTGAATGAAAAGAGAACGAATGAGAATAGTATATATTTTTTCATAATTAGGTGTATTTTTCTATTTTTTGACTTCCAATTATTAAATTCGAATCTAATGATATTTTATAATCTACATATTTATTGAGGCTCAAATTCATTTCATTAATAATATCTTTATACCTAACATCATTAGAAGAAAAGATCACTTCATTAATGGTGTAAATGTCTATGATGTCGGGCAGTTGATTTAATTTTCCGATGAATTTTTTTGCGTCTTCTCCAATTACTACATTATTTGATTTTAAAGATAATATTTTTACCGAGGATTGTTTTTTCTTAATATCCTCTTTTATTTTATTTACAAAATCGTCGTTTCCAACAATTATGGTAGTTTTAATTTGTTCTTTTCGAAGTTTAATATAGTCAAAAAAATCGAGTAAAAGCCGATTTACTGGTATTATCACTATAATAACACCAATAATGCTGATTAAATATTTGTTGGAGAAAGAAGCTGGTTCAGGGAAAGCAAAATTTAATAGAAAGAAAGTGACAGAACCAATCAATAAACCAAGTAGGGTTTTTTTTATACTTACTTCTTTCGAATAGCCACCACTAATTAATAAACCAATAAGAAAAGAGCCAAAAACAGCCACCACATTTAAAACCTCATAATTATTAGCAAAAGCAATTTGGTTGGGAAAACCAAAAAATGGTTTTAGATAATTTAAAATACTTAAGGTTATTGTTATTAAAAGGGCATCAGTAATTAACAATTTTAGTTTTGCAATAAATCTAAATAAGATGGCTAAAAAAGCCCGCAAATAGATGGCAATACTAATAAAGAAAGAAAATGCTTTCGCTTTTTTTGCAAAATGTTTTTTAGAAAAAATAATCATGGCATTGTAAAAAATAAATACATAATTGATATTTCCTTTTTTAGTACTTTCTCCTTTATAGTGTATTATTTTAGCCTCTGGAAAATAGTAGTTTTTATAACCTCCTAAAAGTATTCTGTAGGATAAATCAATATCTTCTCCATACATAAAAAAAGCTTCATCTAAATAACCAACTTTATCTAAAACAGATTTTCTCATCCACATAAAAGCACCAGAAAGAACTTCTACTTCGTTGATTTCGTCTTCGTTTAAATAACCTAAATGATATTTCGAAAATATTTTTGATTTTTTAAAAAGTTTAGATAACCCAAAAATTTTGTAAAAAGATACTGAAGGAGTTGGTAAACCTCTTTTCGATTCGGGTAAAAAATTACCATTTCCATCAATCATTTTTACTCCTAAGCCACCACCCTCTGGATGTGCATCCATAAATTGGATACATTTTTCAAAAGTATCTTCTTCAACAACAGTATCAGGGTTTAACAATAAAATATATTCTCCTTTCGCTAGTTCTATGGCTTGGTTATTTGCTTTCGAAAAACCTACATTTTTGGTGTTGTGAATAACATTGACGTTTGGAAAATTTTCCCTCACCATTTTTACAGAATCATCAAGAGAGTTATTATCAACCACAAAAACTTCGGCAGAAATATTGGCTGTGGCTTTAACTACAGAATTTAAACATTGTGCTAAGAAATGCCTTACATTATAATTAACAATGATGATAGATAATTTCATTATTTTAGAGACAACGTATTTTCAAAAGGAATTCTATTCAGCAATGACCTTCCTAGCGTTAATTCATCTGTATATTCTATTTCATCTCCAATTCCAACACCTCTTGCAATTGTGGTGACTGTAATAGCTAAATGGGCTAATTTTTTATAAATGTAAAAGTTAGTTGCATCTCCTTCCATAGTGGTACTCAACGCCATAATAATTTCTTTTGGATTTTCTAAAGCTATTCTTTCTAAAAGTTCAGCAATTTTTATGTCTTTTGGTCCGATTCCCTCCATGGGCGAAATAATGCCTCCCAATACATGGTATTTACCCAAAAACTGGTTGGTATTTTCTATGGCAATTACATCCAAAATATTTTCTACTACACAAATTACATCATTACTTCGAGAAGGATTGGCACATAAGGAGCAAGTTGGACTATCGGAAATGTTATAACAAGTAGTACAATATTGTATTTGTTCACTTAAATTAACAAATGCATTACCAAAACTTTCAATTTCTTGTTGGTCTCTATTTAATAATTGGAGAACTAGCCGTAAAGCTGTTTTGTTACCAATGCCAGGCAATGAGGCTAGTTTTTCTACTGCATTGTTAAAGGAGGAGGAAGAAATATTATGATGCATCATGGTACAATGTGAACAATTTAATGTGAATCAAAATTAATATGTTCCAACTGAAAATAAAGTATTTTATTCATTTTTGTTTAAAATTATTAATTTTCAACTTCAACTATGTCCTCCAACTTAATTCTAATTTGCGTAATTTCTTATTCAATACTATTATTTGCTGTTACATGGTACACCTCTAGAGGTGCAAATAATGAAAGTTTTTTTGTTGGCAATCGATCTTCCAAATGGTATTTAGTGGCTTATGGTATGATTGGGGCATCTTTATCGGGCGTTACTTTTATTTCTGTTCCAGGAACAGTTGGTATTGCCCAATTTGGTTATTTTCAAGTGGTGATGGGTTATTTATTAGGTTATTTTGTAATTGCGTTGGTGCTGCTTCCTCTCTATTACCGCTTAAATCTTACTTCCATTTATACCTATTTGCAGCAGCGTTTTGGAAATTATTCCTACAAAATAGGTGCTTTATTTTTTATTTTTTCTCGTACCATTGGTGCAGCATTTCGATTGTATATAGTTGTAAATGTATTGCAAACATTTGTTTTTGATGAGTTAGGCGTTCCTTTTTTTGTAACAGTTGCTGTATTTATTGCATTGATTTTGCTTTATACTTACCAAGGAGGAGTAAAAACCATTGTTTATACAGATACCTTGCAAACAACATTTATGCTACTTTCAGTGATTTTGTCAGTAGTATTTATCATGAATCAATTGAATTTAAATGTTGGTGACTTGTTGGATAAGATTTCAAACAGTGAGTATTCTCAAGTTGTTTTTTCTGATTGGAGATTGAAAACCTTTTTTCCAAAACAATTTTTTGGGGGAATGTTTATTGCCATTGCAATGACAGGACTAGACCAGGAAATGATGCAAAAAAATATTAGTTGTAAAAATGTAGGCGAAGCCAAAAAAAATGTACTCACATTTAGTTTTGTATTGTTGTTCGTTAATTTGCTGTTTTTAATTTTAGGTGCCTTACTTTATATTTATGTAAACGAAGCAGGTATTCCATTAATGACTAACGAAAATGGAAAAATTATTTCAGACAATGTATTTCCAACCATTGCCTTAAACTACCTTGGATCCTTATCAGCCATTTTTTTTATTATCGGATTAATATCTGCCGCATATCCAAGTGCCGACGGTGCTTTAACTGCTTTGACTAGTGTTTTTTGTATCGATTTTTTGGGTTTAAAAGAGAGGCAACATAAAACTGAAGCAGAAAAAACTAAAATAAGATACGCAGTTCATGTTGGTTTTGCCTTTTTATTACTTTCCGTAATTCTGATTTTTAAACTAATTAACAATGATGCGGTAATTAACAACTTGTTTACATGGGCTGGTTATACATACGGACCATTATTAGGTTTGTATTCGTTTGGAATGTTAACCAAAAGAAAAGTGCGAGATAATTGGGTGCCAATCATTTGTATCTTATCACCAATAATTTGTTATTTGTTTAATATTTATTCGGAGCAATTATTGAATGGCTATCAATTTGGCTTTGAAATTTTGATAGTAAATGGTGCTGTAACATTTTTAGGGCTAGCAATTATTTCTTTGCCCTTAAAAACAAAATAAATTTGTTTTGCTTCTTTTAATTTTATAGATTTGGTTTTTCTCACTTTCTAAATCTCTAAACTATGAAAGCTAAAATCACACACACACACACAGCAATAAAGGGCTACAAGCAATTCTAATGTGTTGCTTTATTGGTTGTTCACAATTTTCTTTTTCACAAACTGCCAATACATTGCCACCAACAGGAAATGTAGGTATTGGAACAACTGCTGTTTCTGGTGC
>PFUQ01000190.1 GCA_002790175.1 Flavobacteriales bacterium CG_4_9_14_3_um_filter_32_8 | reverse complement strand
AACTTGGCACTAAGTATTCAAAAGATGCATCACCAAAAAATAAAAAAGAAAATTGTGTTTTTAATAAGTAAATGATGAGTAAAATAGGTAACGCAAAAGTTAAGGTAATTATTAATCCAGCAAAAAAATAGGAACTTTGTCCTTTCTCATTATCATGAGCAAAAGCGACATACCTAGGGATACCTACTCCAAGTCCCATAATTAATAGTGGTAAAATAAAAGAAATAGTTCTTCTACATATTGCATACTCAGAAAAATCATTTTCCCCCTCTAAATTCGCTGCAAATTTATAAACAAAAATACCAGCAAGAAGTATAAAAAATTCTGTAATAAAAGTAAATATGTAATCAGAATTCCGTTTAATAAAATTCATTTATTGGATGTTTGCATGCGAAAGTAAGAAAATCCTAAGGTAAAATAAAGATGTTATTTTAAAAACAGCATCAGCTTATCTAATTTTTAACATTCATTATTCCAGTTCCTAGTTATTATTCTTTAAATTTGCCCCTCATAATTTTAGTATTCATTTAAAAAAATAAAATCAATGGCAAATGCAATTTTTAATGTTCCAAAAGCTGTTAATGAACCTGTAAAATCTTATGCTCCAGGTAATCCAGAAAGAAAAGAATTACAAGAAGTTTATGCTCAATTAAAAGGAAAACAAATTGATGCACCCATGATTATTGGTGGCAAGGAAGTTAGAACAGGTAATACAGCTACCATGCACCCTCCTCACGACCATGCTCATGTCCTTGGAACTTTTCATAAAGGAGATGCAACCCACGTTAAACAAGCCATTGATGCTGCCATGTCTGCTCGTTCAACATGGGCAAATACACCTTGGCAAGACAGAGCTGCTATCTTTTTAAAGGCTGCTGAATTGTTGGCTGGCCCTTATCGGGCAAAAATGAACGCTGCCACCATGCTTTGCCAAAGTAAAAATGCTTTCCAAGCAGAAATTGATGCGGCTTGCGAATTAGTTGATTTTTTTAGATTTAATGTTCAATACATGAGCGATATTTATTCTCAGCAACCAGAATCTGCTCCAGGAATTTGGAACAGATTAGAGTATCGACCACTTGAAGGATTTGTTTTTGCACTTACTCCTTTTAACTTTACTTCCATTTGTGGTAATTTACCAGCTGCACCTGCATTGATGGGAAATGTTGTGGTTTGGAAACCTGCCAATGCTCAAATCTATTCCGCTCAAGTAATTATGGAATTATTTGCTGCAGCTGGTTTACCCGATGGGGTTATTAATATTGTTTATGTAAGTGGACCCATCGCTGGTGAAGTAATATTTAGTCATCCTGATTTTGCAGGAATTCATTATACAGGTTCTACTGCAGTTTTTAAGCAAATTTGGAAAACCATTGGCAACAACATCGATTGCTATAAATCTTACCCAAGAATAGTTGGCGAAACAGGAGGTAAAGATTTTATTGTGGCACATCAATCAGCGAACGCAAAAGCAGTTGCAACAGCAATTTCTAGAGGTGCTTTTGAATATCAAGGGCAAAAATGTTCTGCTGCTTCTAGGGCATACTTACCTTCAAACATTGCTGACGAAGTACTTGATTATGTGAAAAAAGATTTAGCCTCTTTTAAAATGGGTTCTCCAGAAGATTTTAGCAATTTTATTAATGCAGTAATAGATGAAGGTAGTTTTAATAAAATTGTAGATTACATTGAATATACCAAAGCAAGTTCTGATGCTAAAATTATTTGTGGAGGAAATTATAATAAATCTGTCGGATATTTTATTGAACCAACTGTTGTGGTAACTACTAATCCGACATTTAGAACAATTTGTGAAGAAATTTTTGGACCTTTTATAACTATTTACATTTATGATTCAAGTGATTTTGAAGGCGTTTTAAAATTAGTAAATGAAACTTCAGAATATGCTCTTACTGGTGCTATTTTAGCTCAAGACAGAGCTGCAATTAACCAAGCTACCAAAGCATTAGAAGGTGCTGCAGGAAATTTTTACATTAACGACAAACCAACTGGGGCAGTGGTTGGACAACAACCTTTTGGTGGTGCTCGTGGTTCAGGAACCAATGATAAGGCTGGTTCATTTTTAAATTTAATACGTTGGACAAGTGCTCGGACAATTAAGGAAACTTTTGTTCCAGCTACAGATTATAGATATCCCTTTTTAGAGTAACCAAATAATAAATTTCAAATCCGAAGTCAGAAGACCGAAGAAAAATCAAATAACAAATCGTAAATCCAAAATCGTAAATCTTATATGATGAAAAAAATAGTATTACCAATTGCAATAATTTCAATGTTTACCATTAGTTCTTGCGGTGGAGATAAATCTTCCGAAACAAATAATGAAACAGAACAAACTTGTTTTTATTCTTATGAAGCCACCGCTGCTACTCAGGTAAAATGGACGGCTTTTAAGACCTCAGATAAAGTAGCTGTAGCGGGACAATTTAACCAAGTAAATGTTACTGCTAATGGGAAATCAACAAAAATTACGGATGTATTAGAAACCATTAAATTTAATATTCCTACTTCTAGTACAAATACAGCCAAAGAAGAAAGAGATGTTAAAATTGTCCAATCATTTTTTAATGTAATGGAAGCTACAGATCTTATATTTGGACATGTAAAAAGTGCTACTGGTGATAACACTAGTGGAACTTGTACTTTTTACTTAACCATAAATAAAGTAGAAAAAGAGGTTTTGTTAAATTATATGGTAACCGATACAACAATTAAGTTAACCGGAGAAATTGATATTTTAGATTTTAATGGAGAAAATGCTATTACTTCTTTGAACGAAGCTTGTAAAGATTTGCATAAAGGTACTGATGGTGTTTCTAAAACATGGCCTAATGTAGAACTTTCTATAGAAACTACATTGAAGAAAGATTGTCATTAACCTTCTGAATAGTTATAAAAAAAGCATCCTGAAAAACATTCAGGATGCTTTTTTTTATACAAGAATAATTGAAATTAAAATTGATACACCCAATCATGGGTATCAGCAACTCTACCCCTCTTAATATCTTGAATTAATTTACCTATTTCATTAGATAGTTTTCTAGTTTCTATAGCTGGTAATGTAAACCTTTCATTATTAAAAGTAATGGATGAAATTTGAGCCAATGTTGCTGCTGTTCCTGTTCCAAAAGCGTCTTTTAACTGTCCATTTCTAGCTGCTGCTATTACTTCTTCTACAGATACTCTTCTTTCCTCAACCTTAATACCTAATTCTCTTGCTAAAGTTAAAACGCTATCTCTGGTTATTCCTGCTAAAATAGTTTTTAATTCAGTACTTGGTGTTACTAATGTATCTCCAATTTGAAACATCACATTCATTGTTCCAGATTCCTCTATATATTTATGTTCTTTGGCATCTGTCCAAACTAGTTGTTTATAACCTTGATCTTGACCTAATTTTGCAGGGTATAATGCTGTCGCATAATTACCAGCTGCTTTTGCAAACCCAACTCCACCCTCACTTGCTCTAGAAAATTCTGTTTCGATTTTCACATGAACTTCTTCATTATAATACGCTCCAACAGGACAGGTAATAATCATAAATTTGTACTCTTCTGATGGTCTTACGCCCAATAATTCTTCGCTTGCAAACAAAAATGGACGTATATATAAAGAATATCCTTCTAAAGCAGGAACCCAATCAGCATCTATTTTTACTAATTGTTTGATGGCATCAATAAATAGTTCTTCTGGAATTTCAGGCATACAAAGTCTTTTTGCAGAAGAATTTATTCGTTTTGCATTGGCAAAAGGTCGAAATAGCATGATTTCATTTTTGTTATTTTTATAGGCTTTCATACCTTCAAAAATTGCTTGGCCATAATGAAGAGCAGCACATGATGGGCTTAATTCAATAGGAGCAAAAGGTAATATTTTTAAATTCTGCCATTCTCCATTTTTATAATCTGCCATAAACATGTGGTCAGAAAATATTTTACCAAATTGTAAGTTTTTAAAATTTACCAAAGGTAATTTCGACTCTTTAATCTTTTCAATTTGAATTTTTGTCTTGCTAATTGTGTTCATTATTAGTCCCCATCTTTGATTACGCTGTAAAAGTACTATTTTTTATAAAAATCTCTATGACAACAGTCATATTAATAGTTTTTTATACAGTACTTTTAAAAAAAGAAATCTTATTGATTAGCTAATTTGCTTTTCGCTAAGTCTAATGCAATCTTTAATTGTTCCATCTGAGATATGGCTGAATTATCAATTTCAATAGCATCATTAGCTTTTATGAGTGGATGCTCTGTTCTACTGGTATCGTCATTATCTCTTGAATTAATATTTTGGAGTACTTCCTCAAATGTGGTGGTAGTATCTCCTTTTGAAACTAATTCATCAAATCTTCTTTTTGCTCTAATTTTATAAGCTGCGGTCATAAATATTTTTAATTCTGCATTTGGAAATACCACTGTACCGATATCTCTTCCATCCATTACTAACCCTTTTTGTTTACCCAATTCTCTTTGAATATCTACCAGCTTAGCTCTTACTTCTTTTATTTTAGCAATTTTACTTACTTGGTTAGAAACTTCAATTCCTCTAATTTCTTGTTCAATGTTTTCGTTTCCTAAATAAGTTTCCGATTGATTAGTAACTGAATTATAAGAAAATGAAACATTAATGTTGGGTAAAGATTTTATTAATCGTTCCACATCAAATTTATCGGCTGTTAATATTTTATTTCTTAGTGCATAAAGTGCAATAGCCCGATACATGGCTCCAGTATCAATATAAATATAGTTTAACGCTTTGGCTAATTGTTTCGCTAATGTGCTTTTCCCACATGAAGAATAACCATCAATGGCAATAATAATTTTAGTCATTCTTATTTTTTTCTTTTTTGGGCTTTTTGATTTTTTCTTTCTTCTCTTTAGCTTGGATAGGAGGCACATCTTTTCGATAGTATTCGGATAAATTGGTGGTTAGCGTAAAATGATTGGAAGAACCAGCTAAATGATACCTTGCACTGCCATAACTGATGTGAAATTTTTTAATTCTAAATCCAATGCCCCAACTAAACCCAACCAACCCGGGTTTGTTATCAAGAGCTAATTCCGAACGTCTTTTCACATTAAACCCAACTCTTAACATAAAACTTTTGGATGGAACAAATTCTCCACCAAACACTAAATGTCTAAATGTTTCGCTCAATAAGCTTGTCTTGTTTCGATCAGCTTTTTCCTCGTCTGTTAATTTATTATTAGCGTTAGTTGCTGCTAGGGAATCGTTGTACGCTAAATTCCAATTTTCTAAATGGGTAACATCTATCGAAAGTCGAAAGGGAACATGTTTAAACTTTTTTGAAATCCCTGCTTGTACTTCGAAAGGAAGCGGTTCTTTTTCTCCACCTTCCACATAAGTTTTAAATTGAGTACCCATATTTTTTATCACAGCTGCTGCGGTAAAACCTTTTGCATGATTGTGATACGTTCCAGCAAGGTCGAATGCTAAACCAAAAGAAGTGTACAAATACATATTGGAATAAATTGGTTTTAAATTAGCTCCAATGGAGAAAGAAGAATCGATACTTTTCCCCCACCCTATTACAAATGCATATTCGGCAGCAGTAAAGTTGGTTCCTAGTTCATTTCCACCTTCATCCGTTTCTAAAAACTGACCATAATCGATGTAGCGAATACCTGCCGAAAATGTTCCAACTTTTTTAAAATCATTTACATAAGAAACATATCCTTGATTGATGTCTGTAAAATAATTGAGGTAGGATAAGGTTAACATTCCCGACATTTCCGAATTTAGTAGAGATGGATTAGAAAATGAAAGTGTAGGGTCATTATCGTAAACAGCGATTACGCTTCCACCCAAGCCACCAACCCGAGCAGAAACAGGAACATTTAAAAACTCATAAGTATTGGTACCTCCAATTTGAGCAAATCCAACACCAGCATTTAATACTAAAAAAATGAAAATTAATTTCCTCATTACTATTTGGCAGAATAATATGCTAAAATACGTATTAATTGGAAAATTATTGCTTAGCTCTTTTTAAATAGTTAATCAACTAAAATATTGTTCGTTTTCATTATTTTTAATGAACTTGCAATATCATCCAACTTATGAATTTAGAATCTTTAAAAATAGATTTAGCCAAACAACTTTTCAGCATCAATGAAAAATCGGTATTAGAGCAGATTAAAAGTATTTTGGAACGAAAAGTAATTGTTGCTTATTCTACTGATGGCAAACCTTTAACCGTTCGGGCATACAACAAAGCTTTGGAAAAAGCTGAACAGGATGTCGTAAAAGGAAAATTAACAGATTCTGTATCACTTAGAAAAGAAGTGGAAAGTTGGAAAAGTCACTAAAGTAGAGTGGACTGATACTGCTAAAACTGCTCTAAAAAACGTGTTTAATTTTCACTCAAAGTATGCTGAACAATCAGCACTAACCATTGT
>PFUQ01000215.1 GCA_002790175.1 Flavobacteriales bacterium CG_4_9_14_3_um_filter_32_8 | reverse complement strand
TTGTCCCTTTTCTCAATCACGATGCCAACACAGTTCATTCGCTGGTGTGAGTTTATCCGTCAGCTGACGGAGTACTCGTTCCATTTAAGTCCAAACAACAAATTTAATTTTTTTAGTTACTGTAAGTCCGAGTTACACTACGCTAAACTCGAACTAGCAACTTATTCTACTCGCAAGAGCGAGGGGAAAACTGTAAAACCTATAAGACCATAACATAATTACAGATGAGATTAGAGTGTAAATGGAATAAGTAATCAACATTAAATAATTTTCGTACTTGGCTCTAGTAATTAACAATTCATTTTTGTTCCATTCTTTATATTTAAGACTTACATCAATATTCAATATTGCACTTCTAAGGTAAAAATATCCTAGAATAGAACAAATGAGCAAAAATATTAAGAGTAAAAACCTATACTTAATCTTCATAAAAATTTACTTTCTTAAATTATCATTACAATACCCACAACCTGTCCGTAGGTACTGTCACAAAAAACAAATTTAATTTTTTTATAAGGTATTGTGTTTGTTCGAGTTTAGTTGGTTAAAATTTTAAAGTTCAATATTTTTTATCTCCTGTCCCCTGTCCCCTGTCCCTTATCCCCTTGTCCCTTATAATAATTCAATGGTAACAGGACAATGGTCTGAACCATGTATATCTGCTAAAATTTCAGAAGTTTTAACTTGGTTGATGATACTTTTACTCACTAAAAAATAATCAATTCTCCATCCTACATTCTTGGCTCTTGCTCCACCTCTATAACTCCACCAACTGTACGCATCGGTTTTATCAGGATGCAAATATCGAAAGGTATCTACCAAACCAGCATTGATAAAATTATTCATCCCATCAATTTCTTCTTGCATATATCCCGCACTTTTATTGTAATTGGCTTTTGGTCTTGCTAAATCTATTGGTTGATGAGCAACATTAAAATCGCCACAAACAATTACAGGTTTCTTTTTTTCTAATTCTTTTAAGTAATTTAAAAAAGCAGCATCCCAAGTTTGTCGGTAACTTAATCGTTTTAGTTCGCTACCAGAGTTAGGAACATAAACTACAGTAAGAAAAAATTTTTCGTACTCCGCTGTTAGCACCCTTCCTTCTTGGTCGTGTTCATCAATATTTATATCAGTTGTTACGTTGATAGGTTTGATTTTAGAAACAATGGCTGTTCCTGAATATCCTTTTTTAGTGGCAGAGTTCGCATAAAAATGATAGCCTTTTAAATTAGTTAATACTTCAGCAACTTGCTCATCTTGTGCTTTTGTTTCTTGAAAACAAATCACATCAGGATTCATTGCCTCCATTTTTTCAAAAAAGCCTTTTTTGGAGATAGCCCTTATTCCATTTACATTCCAAGAGATAATTTTCATTTATTTTAAATTTAATTGATTCACTAATTTAATTGTTTCGTTGGCTTCTTTTACATCGTGCACACGCAAAATGTTAGCTCCTTTCATTAACGCTATGGTATTTAAAACTGTTGTTCCGTTGAGTGCTTCTTCAGGCGTAGTATCAATTACTTTATTAATCATCGATTTTCGAGAAAAGCCAACTAAAATAGGCAAATTAAATGTTTTAAACTTATCTAGGTTGTTTAAAAGTTCATAATTATGCTTCAACGTTTTTCCAAAACCAAAACCAGGGTCTAAAATGATATCTTTCACACCTAACTGAGTGAGTTGATTTAGTTTTTCTGTAAAAAATTGGTTCACCTCCTCTACCACATTTTGATAAGTTGGATTTTCTTGCATGGTTTGAGGTGTTCCTTGCATGTGCATTAAGACATAAGGTACTTTTAAATCAGCAATGCAACGAAACATATTGCTATCCATGTTTCCGCCAGATATGTCGTTAATGATGTTCGCACCAGCTTCAATGCTTTTTTCTGCCACTTTACTTCTAAAAGTGTCCACTGAAATAAGGAGGTCAGGAAAGTTGGTTTTTACCAATTTAATGATGGGTACTATTCTTTTTAATTCTTCTTCTTCAGAAATAGGAGTGGCGTTAGGTCGTGAAGAATAGCCACCAACATCAATAATTTTTGCACCATGGTATTCCATGGAATTTACTTTTTGGATGATATTTTCTTCACTTAAATAGTTGCCGCCATCAAAAAATGAATCGGGAGTAACATTTAGTATGCCCATTATGGTAGATTCGTCTAAATTTAATAACATCCTTTTACAATTAATTGAATTATTTTTTAAAAAAATGTATCTTGCGGAGTTAAAATTTTTAATGGCATCAATTTAAAATATGAATACCACTTCACAAGAATACGATTCAATAATAAAGATTTGTACTGACATTTTCACAAAAAAAATGAAAGATTATGGAAGTGCATGGAGAATATTAAGAACTAGCTCGTTGACCGATCAAATTTTTATTAAAGCAAAACGAATACGAAGTATTGAAGATAAAGGAATGAGTAGGGTTGATGAAGGAATAAAATCTGAATACATCGGAATTGTAAATTATGCTATTATGGCACTTGTTCAATTAGAACTTGGCGAAGATGAAAATACGGAATTACCTTTTGATGAATGTTTAACGCTTTACAACAAACATTTTTACGCTGCTAAATCGTTGATGGAAAATAAAAACCACGATTACGATGAAGCATGGAGAGACATGCGGTTAAGTTCTTTAACAGATTTAATTTTAATGAAATTATTAAGAACCAAACAAATCGAAGATAATAATGGAAAAACACTCATTTCGGAAGGAATAGATGCTAATTATGCTGATATGATTAATTATGCCGTTTTTGCCTTAATAAAAATTGAAGAAGGTAGTTAATTTACTGTTAAACAATAAGTAATAATTAAATATAATTTTAAGTTTGTTTCAAATCTTAGCTGTATGAAAATATTAACTTACATATCTAGAATAGTTATTGGTGCATTATTTATTGTTTCAGGTATTGTTAAAGCAAATGATACTTTGGGCTTTAGCTATAAATTAGAAGAATATTTTGAAAATGGAGCATTAGCTTATCGAATTAGAGATTGGTTTGGATGGGACTCTTTTTCGCTTGAATTTTTAATTCCTTATGCCATATGGATAGCCATAATATTATGTGCTGCAGAAATTGTATTAGGGTTTTCAGTACTTTTTGGAACTAAAGTAAAAACAACCCTTTTTTCGTTACTTATATTAACAGTTGTATTTTTCTTTCTAACGCTACATACCGCAACTTGCGACCCAAATGCTAGTTATAATAACTTAACAACAATTGAAAAAAATTCTCCAGCACATACTCAAATGTTAAGCAGAATGCAAGAAAACAATAAAATAACTATTGTTGAAGAGAAAGAAAATACAACCGTTTTTAAAGAAGAATTACCCGTTCAATGCGTTACCGATTGTGGTTGTTTTGGAGATGCAATGAAAGGTTCTTTAGGAAGAAGCTTAACACCTTGGGAATCTTGGTCAAAAGATTTTATTTTATTGATTTTCATTATTCCTATTTTTTTATACCGAAAAAAAATTAAAATTAACACCACCAAAGATGATATCATCATTTTCGCATCTTCTATAGTTTTTGTTTCTTGTCTATCTTGGGTGTTTAATTGGTATTTCCCATTGTTATTTTTTATACTGGGTTACTTAGGATTTTTTGCCTCCAAAAGGCTTTTATTCAACAATGCTCTAAAATGGATTCCTATTCTATGGATTTCATTAATATCGTTACTATTCATATATTACACATATAATCATCTACCTCTTAAAGATTATAGAGCGTATGCGATAGGCAAAAATATTCCACAACAAATGGTTTTACCCGAAGGTGCTGTTCCCGATGTGTTTGAAAATATTTTTTATTACAAAAATAAAACGACAGGAAAGGTGGAAGAGTTTACAGAGAAAAATTATCCTTGGGACAATGAAAATTATGAATTTTCGGATAGGAAAACAAAATTAATTTCAGAGGGTGTTAAACCTCAAATAACTGATTTCACTATGTCAGCAGATGATGGAAACGATTATAGTCAAGATTATTTTAATGAAGAAGCATACATTTTTTTGCTCGTAGCTTATGATATTAATAAAACAAATGAACGTTCTATAAAAAAGATTAATACTTTTGTTGACCAATGCAATGTTGATGGAAATTATGTGATTGGATTAACTTCTTCTTCCTATAATGATGTTGAAGATTTTAAGCTTAAAAATCAACTGATGCTTGATTTTTTTACATGTGATGCCGTTACTTTAAAAACTGTTATCAGAGCAAATCCTGGTATTGTGTTGATGAAAAAAGGAACGATATTAGGTAAATGGAATGCCAATGATTTACCTAATTATGAGCTTGTTAAAAAAGAATATTTAAAGTAAAAATATTAATTTGATACGATTTATTACAAAAAGAATACTTTACGGTTTTTTAGTTCTCGCTGGAGTAGTAACCGTTGTATTTTTACTTTTTAATGTATTGCCTGGAGATCCTGCTAGAATGTTGATGGGACAAAGAGCTGATGCTGAATCTTTAAGAATCATTAAAAAAGATTTAGGATTAGACCGACCATTATCTCAACAATTTGTCATGTACATCAACGATTTATCCATCATTTCAGTTCATGATAAAAATCCTGATGACTACCTTTATTTAGATGAAGAAAAATACGATTATTCCAAAATTTTTGAATATGGAGAATCAAGTGTAGTGGTCTTTAAAACACCCTATCTCAGAAGGTCATATTCAACAAAAAGAAAAGTTTCGGAAACATTAGCCGATTATATGTTGGAAACTACCATTTTAGCATTAGCATCCATTCTGTTAGCTGCTTTTATTGGAATTTTATTCGGAATAATTTCTGCATTAAAAAAAGATACTTGGATAGATAGATTCTTATTATTCCTGTCAATTTTAGGTATGTCTGTTCCTTCTTTTTTCTCTGCCATCCTCATTTCCTACTTTTTTGGATATGTTTTATCTGATATCACAGGACTAAATATGACTGGAAGTTTGGTCGAATACGATGATTTTGGAAATGACACCGTTCGATTGTATAATTTAATATTGCCCGCACTTACACTTGGAATTAGACCAGTTTCTGCTATTATGCAACTCACCAGAAGTTCGATGTTAGATGTACTCTCTCAAGATTACATTCGAACAGCAAGTGCTAAAGGACTACGATTTTGGAAAGTAATCATTAAGCACGCACTTAAAAACGCACTTAATCCTGTAATTACTGCAATATCTGGAATGTTTGCCAGTTTATTGGCTGGAGCATTATTTGTAGAATGGATTTTTGGTTGGAAAGGTATAGGTTGGGTTTTGTTTGATGCACTCACCAAATTTGATTTACCAATTGTAATGGGCGGAGTATTATTAACCGCTACCATATTTGTTGTGATTAACATTATTGTAGATATTACTTATGGATTACTTGACCCAAGAGTTAGAGTTCAATAGTTATTAAAATGAGAAAAAAAATTGTTGCTGGAAATTGGAAAATGAATAAATCCTATGCAGAAGCAATAGATTTAATCAACAATATTATCAATGCTAACCCCAATCCAACTGTTCAGTTAATAGTTTTCCCTCCTGCGATTTATGCAACCGAATTAGTAAAATTGACAACTTCAACACCAATAAAAGTTGGAGTTCAAAACTCATCACAATATGATGCTGGAGCTTATACTGGCGAAATAGCCGCTTCCATGTTAAAATCTGTTGGAGTTCAATACGCTTTGGTTGGACACTCGGAACGAAGACACTATTTTAACGAACAAAATAGTGACTTAGCGTTGAAAGTAAACCAGTTGTTAAAAAACGAAATAACACCGATTTATTGTTGTGGAGAAATTTTAGCAGAAAGAGAAAAAAACAATCATTTTAATGTGGTGAAAAATCAAATCTCCGAAGGGTTATTTCAGTTAACTGAAAATGAAATTTTAAAATGTATTATTGCTTACGAACCTGTTTGGGCAATTGGAACAGGAGTAACAGCATCAGCAGCTCAAGCACAAGAAATGCATCTTTTTATCCGTAATAGCATTGTCCAAAAATATGGAAATAAAATAGCTGACCAAATTTCCATTCTTTATGGAGGAAGTTGCAATGCAAAAAATGCGAAAGAACTATTTTCCAACCAAGATGTTGATGGCGGCTTAATTGGCGGAGCATCTTTAAATGCAACCGATTTTATTGCCATTGCTAATTCGTTTTAGAGTTTTACTTCTCCAAAAATAAATTTTCCTGCCTTTGTGTCCTCACAAACATAATAAACATCGTTTGTGAGGACACAAACGATAGCTGAATTTTTATGAACTTTCTTTCCTAAAAGCATCTCTATAATATTGATTTAATAACATAACATGAATCGAACTATTTCGTTTGTTTCCTGCCTTTGTTTGTGTCCCCACAAACATAATAAACATCGTTTGTGAGGACACAAACGATAGCTGAATTTTTAT
>PFUQ01000213.1 GCA_002790175.1 Flavobacteriales bacterium CG_4_9_14_3_um_filter_32_8 | reverse complement strand
TAACGTAACCACACTATCGCAACCTGCTGCATTGGGTAAAGTAAAAGTAGCTGTGTTGTTATTACTGGTATACGTGTTTCCATCTATCCACAAATAGCTATCACAAGCAGTTTGTACGTCTGTTCCTGTATTTGGAGAACATTCCATAAATTTAAAAACAGTTCCTAAATTGGATGTTCCACCAGCTGTAGTCATTCCATAGAAATAAGTGCCTACGGCAACCAGTGAACTTGTAGAATTTTTCCCGCTTAAAACTCCATCAAAATCGAGTAACTTAGAAAAACCAGTTCCATCGGGCATTATTTTAAAAATAGTTCCATTATTGTTTGCTCCACCACCTGCGGTTAGTCCATAAAGGAACGTGCCATCTGAAATCAAAGTGCTTTCAGGGTTCGATCCATTTGATATTCCTGCAAAGTTAAACAAGGTAGAATAACCTGTTCCATCGGGCATTATTTTAAAAACGATTCCTTTATTATTAGTACCACCCATATCGGTTGTACCGTAAAGAAAAGTTCCATCATACATCAAATCGCTAAAAGGAGAAGCTCCATTTGGTGTGCCATCAAAATCCATTAGTGTTAAATAACCTGTTCCATCGGGCATTATTTTAAAAACAGTTCCTAAACCATTGGCGCCACCCACATAGGTTGTTCCGTAGAGAAAAGTACCATCAGAAATCAAACCACCTAAAGAAAGGCTTCCGCTCGAAATGCCATCAAAGTCAAATAGTTTAGCGTATCCTGTTCCATCGGGCATTATTTTAAAAATAGTGCCTTGATTACTTGTACCACCTGATGAGGTTATTCCATAAAGGAAAGTACCATCGTAAAGTAACGAACCATAAGGAGTGCTTCCATTTGTACCCACAAAATCGAGTAATTTGGAATAACCTGTTCCATCAGGCTTAATTTTGTAAATAATACCTGCATTGTTTGTTCCGCCTTTAGAAGTCATTCCATAAAAAAATGTTCCATCAGATGCTAAAGAGCCATTATAAGGTTCACTCCCATTGGAGGTTCCATCAAAGTCAAGTAGTGTAGTATAACTTGTTCCATCGGGCATTATTTTAAAAATAGTACCTAAATTGTTTGCACCACCTACTGAAGTAGTTCCATACAGAAAAGTTCCGTCAGAAATTAGTGTACTACTTGGAGTACTTCCATTTGGAGTTCCATCAAAGTCAAGTAATTTTGTGTATTGTGCATTTGCTTGCCATGTTGTTAGTACAAAAAGTGCAATTAAAAGTTGGTTAAAATTTTTCATGATAATTAAAGTTTAAGGTGTGAAATTTAATTTACTGTTTAATTAATTTAAAAATTTTGCTATCGTTACCATTCATAATGTTCATTATATACATGCCGCTACTCCACTTGTTTGCATCAATAATTAACAACTTATTGGTTACATTGTTATTACTATAAACTAATTGCCCATTCATATTTAGAATACTAACATGAGTATAGTTATCAATTTTATCCATTGTAATGGTTAATTTGTCTTTAATAGGATTTGGATAACTGCTAATACCGACAGAAGTGATGTTATCAACTCCTGTAATGGTTATGTTGACACATAGTGAAGTACTTACGCAACTTCCGACAGTAATTTCTACTGCATAGTCGCCATTAGCTGATGGTGTAAAACTTTGATTGGTTTCACCTATAATTGGAGCATTACCGTTGTTACAATCTACCCATTGGTAAGTAGCACTTGTTTGGTTTGCACTTATTATATTTCCTACTAAATTGGTGCTGACATCAATTGCAGGGTTTACCGTTACTGTAATTTGATCTGTATTAGAACAACTTCCAGTAGTTCCTGTAACAGTATATATTGTGGTATTGGTAGGATTAAATGCAATACCATTAGTTACTCCATTATCCCAATTGTAAGAAACGGCTGTACCTGAACCTGTTAAAGTTACTGCATCTCCAAAACAAATGGTGGTGGCTGTTGCATTGGCTGTTACAGTAGGAGGAGTACATTTTAATAACCTTGCAACCCTATTTATAGCTATTCCGTCAAAAGTTGTAAAACCACCTCCTATGATAACTTTTCCATCAGATTGTAGAATTGTTGTTCGAACTTCACTACTTGCTCCGGATCCAGAATTAAAAGAAGTATCCAATGTGCCATCAGAATTAACTCGAACAATTCTATTGCTAGCAATTCCATTGTAAGTTGTAAAAAAACCTCCGATAATAATTTTACCATCTGACTGTATGGATGTAGTATAAACAACGCCATCTACCCCACTACCTGGATTAAAAGTAGTATCTAAAGAACCGTCTGCATTTAGTCTTGCGATACGATTTATCGTAACTCCATTATAGCTTGTAAAACCGCCTCCAATAATAATTTTACCATCTGGCTGTATGGTTATTGAAGAAATACTTATGTCCGTTCCAGTACCAGGATTAAAAGATATATCAAGCGTACCATCAGCATTAATTCGAGCAATATTTTTTCTACTATTGATAGTATTATAAGTGTTAAAACTACCTCCAATAATAATTTTACCGTCTGGTTGTATCGCTATTGCAGAAACACCACCGTCTGTCCCATTTCCTGGATTAAAAGATGCATCTATACCTCCAAAAGGGTTTAACCGAGCAATATGTGGAAAGGAAATTCCATCGAAAGTAGTGAAATTTCCTCCAATAACAATGTTACTATCGGGTTGCACAGCTAATGCACGTACAAGTGCGTTAGCTCCACCGCTTGAACTAAAAGTTCCAAAATTATCTAAATTACCATCTGGAAGTAAACGAGCAACACGATTTATAGGAATTCCATCATAAGTAGTAAAATCTCCTGTTATAATAATTTTACCATCAGGTTGGATGGTTAGCCCTCTAATACCGAGTACCCCATTTGGATTAAAAGAAGTAAAAGAATTATCTAGAGACCCATCAGCATTTAATCGTGCCATTCTATCACTTGGCACTCCATTAAAAGTAGTAAAATCACCACCTATAATAATCTTACCATCTGATTGTAGTGCAGATGCCCAAATTGCTGCATTAGCTCCAGTACCAGGGTCAAAAGATAGGTCTAATAAACTAGATTGGGCAAAAGCTAAAGGTAAACTTAATACCCATGTTAGAAATAATACTATTGTTGTTTTCATAATTTAATTTTTTTTAGTTATTAATCTTTATTTTTACTTCAATTTTAATTGATCAGCTGTACACGTTTCTTTGTCCCCATCATCATAAAAAATAACATATTTGTCTCCGATTTTGGCAGATACTGTTCCAGAATAATACTTTCCTTTGTTTTTCCAATTTCCCATAATTTTATCGCCCACCTTAAAAGTTTGTGTTGATGTAGCAGTGTTACCCGTTTTGTTTTCGGTAGTGACAGAAGATTTTTGATTAGTAGAAGTCCTCATTTGATCAGTAGTGTACCAGCCTGATGTACCTTGCTCTACATTAACGTAGTACCTATTGTCAAACGAAGTATCTTTTTGCTTTACTGTTCCTTTTTGCCATTTTTTGTATTTATCCATAATCTCACAAGGATCACCGATGTTATATCCAACAGCAGTTTCAACTTTTGTTTGAATTGTTCCACCGCAAAGTGTGGCAGCTTCCACTCTTGCTATATCTGCATCTGTAGCAAAAACATACAGTTCCAAATCACTTATTTTATAGGTATCTCCCTGTTTATCGACTGATATTCTACATTTTCTATCATTGGCTTTATTCCATAACTCCATCATTCCGTTTTGTTCAGTTTTAATTACAGGATTCTCGCAATATTGTTTTTTGTATGAACTTTTTGCACCATGAGCCTCATCCATTACTTCTTTTATTTTTCTTTCACCACTTGCATTTAACACTATTTTACTGTTTTCCTGAAAATAGGATGAGCTTAATGTTTGCAACAAATAGGCATGTAGTTCTTCTTTTGATAGTTCCCGCAACATCTTGTGCGTATAAACAATCATCTCTTTTGCATTTGAAAATTTGGGAACTTCTACTTTGGGCAACGAGGCTATAATGGACTTTGCCTCATTTTTATATTTCATATCCGATAAAGATGGCATTGCATTGACTTCTGCCACACTATAGGTTTTTGTAGCTATTATTTCAGGAGCTCCTTCTTTAGAAGAAATAAACGATTTCCATGCTCCTTTAGGTTCATCTGCATAAAACCGAACCTGATAGAGTTGTTTTACTTTAGAAACTTCGGTGGAACTCATTTTTCGGTCGTAAGTTGTTGACATGATAAATGAAACAGATTTCATGGTATGCCATTCCCATTTGGGTTCTTCTGCCAGTTTTATCTCTCCTATATCGCCAACAATATCTCCATAGGCTCCTCCTAAAAATTTCTCTAAATCTTTTTTAACAAAGGCTACTGCTTCTGCTTCATTTGGATTTGGAATTCCTTCATATTGTCCCCACCAGTTATAAGTTCGGTCGAACACCCAATTACTACCGGATTTTATGTACTTATATTCTATCGCATTGATGTAATTGATGCCGGGATATTCAGTTTTACTTTTTGTGGTAACAACACGGATGTACCAAGTTTCGGTTAAGTTAGAATGGACATTACCGGAACCTTCAAATCGAACAAATGTTGAACCATCACTTATCGCTCTTGCTTTCACTGTTGCATCTGATGGTTGGGCTAAAACATTATAGTAATTCAAACAAAAAAGTACGAACCCCATTAGTTTTAATTTTCTCATGTCTTTAATATTTTAATACATCAAAAATCATTAATTCTCAGAATTTTAGAGTAAAAATGATACGAATGGAAGGTATGATGTTACGAATGGAGGAAAATATGAAATAAAGCTGGAATCCGTCAGCTGACGGAGGAAGACTGAAGACTAATGACTTTCGACTAATGCCTATCGCCTATATAACTACAACAAATTCAATCTTTTTAAAAACTCCTCACGGCTGTTTCTGCTCATGGGAATAGTTTCTTTTTCAACCACAACATATTCTGTATTAACTGCATCAACAAAATTGATATTTACAATATAGGAACGGTGTATGTGAAAAAAGCTATCAAAAGGCAGTATTTCCAATAGATTTTTAAGTGTTTCGCGAATTAAATACTTCTTTTCTTTAGTGAAAATTTCAGCATAAACACCTTCCGATTTAATATACAAAATATCTTTGTAATAAATTTTAACATACAAAGAGTCTTGTTTAATAAAAATAGCGTTGGTAAGTAATTTAAAGTTTTTTTCTTCACTACTAACTTCTAGTATGGGTTGTATAGAAAAATTACTCAAAGCCACCTCAATTGCTGCAAACAAATCATTTTTAGTAAAAGGTTTTACTAAATAACCATTGGGCTGAACATTTCTAGCTTGTTCTAATGTTGTTTTATCAGAATATGACGAAACAAATATTAATGGAATGTTATGATTTTCTCGAAGGTATTTTGCAAAATCAATTCCATTTTTTTTTCCATTAATATTAATATCCAACAGCATAATGTCGGGTTTATGATTTATAGCTAATTTAACCGCTTCATCATAATTCATGGCATAATCAGGAACTTGGTATCCCAATTCTATGAGGTATTTATTTAGCGTTTCGCAAATAATAACTTCATCGTCTAATATGCCTACTTTAGTCATTTTACTGATGTAAATTTAACTCCTTAAAAGTAATACAAAAATTTGCACCTTCGTTAAAAGTGTAGTCAACATTTCCTTTTAATTGTCGAGCAAGCATTTTTACTAAACGTAAACCAAACGAACCTTCACGTTCTCCTTCGCCATTATTAGGAATCCCTAATCCGTCATCAGCAACGGTTAATTGCCAATTTTCATCCGCTGTATTTTTAATATAAATTTTAAGATTATTTCCTTTATTTAATGAAAATACATGTTTGTAGGAGTTGGTAACCAATTCATTTAAAATTAATCCTAAAGGGATAATGGTATCGATATTAAAATAGGTATCTTTAAGTTCATAAAACTTGATTATTTTTTCGATTTTTCCGTCAAAACCTTTTTCAATGCTTTCTACCAATAGTTGGATATAGTTGTGAAGATTAATTTTAGTAATATCTTCCGTTTTATAAAGCATTTCATGGATAATTGCCATCGTTTTTATTCTTCCCTGAGCCTCTGCTACTATATTTCCTATCTTTTCATCGGCATGCAACGATTCTTGTAGCTCCAGCAGACCTGTAATAATTTGTAAATTATTTTTTACACGATGATGAATTTCTCGAAGTAACACCTCTTTTTCTTGAAGCGAAGTTTTAATTATATCGTTTTTAATTTGAAGTATTTTCGCAGTTTTTCTTTTACTGATAAACAAGAAAAATAAAAGGACAAGAACAACACTTGTTGCAATTAAAACTAATTGTGTATTTTGTTTTTTTCTAATGGCATTATCTACTTGTAGTTGCTGAATTTGATTATCAGTTTTTAATTGTTTAATTTCTAATTCTCTTTGTTTTGCCTCGTA
>PFUQ01000160.1 GCA_002790175.1 Flavobacteriales bacterium CG_4_9_14_3_um_filter_32_8 | reverse complement strand
AAATCCTACATTTTTATCAGTATATTTTATTTTGTATTTATGATTTATATCATTATTATATTTTCTATTTTATAATTTATATGATATTTTATATCTAATTTATGTTATTCATCAGTTTATTGCAACTTTTTAAAAAAGTTATAAGTATAACAACACAAAGCTTTCAAACTAGTTTTTTTTTATTCAACTAACAAAATTAAATTTATTAAAACATAAGTAAAACTTTAAACTTAGAAATCATGAAAACACTACTCACATACGCTACCATTTTTGCTTTCATCTTAGTTAACTTTAATTTAAAAGCGGATAATCCAACCCTTCCAAATGGCATTATTTATCAACTGACAGTGAAAAGTGTTGACATCAAAAAATCGAGATCCGTAATTGTAGAATACCCCTATTTAAGAAAAGTGATGAATCAAAATTCTTTTGAGTATCAATTCGGAAAATATTCCAATTACAAAGAAGTGGATTCTGTTAAAACACTTTTAACAAACGTTGGATGTACTGATGTTCAAATATTAGCTTACAACAATCATGTATTAATTCCATTAACAGAAGCTATTTCTATTCAATATAAAGCCGCTAAATTAAAAGAAAGAAAAACCACCAAAAAAACTCCCAAAACTATTACCACTAAAGAGGTTAATTATTTACTTCAAGTTAAACAATCTGGCTTAAAACACTATTATTCATTAGCTATTCCAATTAGTTCTATCGAAACTGTTGATATGATTTTAGAGCAAATAGACAACGAGCAAGTGATAGAAATAAGTATCGACGACCAATTATATTCCATAGGAAGATATGAAGCTTTTGAGGAGGTGATTAATGCCCGTAAACAATTTATTGAAAGCAAAATATACGACGTGTTTATAATGGCTCAAATAATTGACGAAAGAATTAATAGTGAAGATTCAACCAATTTAGCCTTAACCATTCAAACTGTGGTAAATGAGTTAGCCGCTAAATAAATCCTATTTTCTTTGTGTACTTTTGCCCACTATGGCAGAAAAAAAACACCAACTAACAGATTGGCTTCCAACAACAAAAAAAGAAGCGGAATTGAGAGGATGGCACGAGTTAGATGTCATCCTTTTTAGTGGTGATGCTTACGTGGACCATCCAGCTTTTGGAGCTGCTGTAATTGGAAGAATAATTGAAAGCATGGGCTTGCGAATTGCCATCGTGCCTCAACCCAACTGGAAAGATGATTTAAGAGATTTTAAAAAATTAGGAATTCCTAAGTTGTTTTTTGGTATTACTGGTGGCTGTATGGATCCCATGATCAATCATTACACTGCTAACAAAAGATTACGTTCGGAAGATGCTTATACTCCAGGTGGTCAACGAGGATTTCGACCAGATTATGCCACCACTGTTTACAGTACTATTTTAAAAAGTATTTTTCCAGATGTTCCTATTGTTATTGGTGGAATTGAATCTTCTTTAAGACGAGTAACTCATTACGATTATTGGTCGGATCAACTAAAACCAAGTATTTTGGAAACTTCTAAAGCCGACTTATTGGTTTACGGAATGGGGGAACAACCGCTACGAGAAATAATTACTTTACTAAAAAAAGGGTTGCCTTTTGAATCGTTAACCACCGTTAAACAAACTGCTTTTTTAAGAGCTAAATCATCAGAATTACCAAAAAATAAAAATTGGAATGACTTAAAATTAGCTTCACATGAAGCCTGTTTGGCAAACAAAAAAACGTATGCTTCCAATTTTAAACACATCGAACAAGAATCGAATAAACTTTACGCCAATCGATTAATTCAAGAAATTGGAGAAAATAACTTAATCATCAACCCTTCTTTTCTAACCATGACTGAAAAGGAAATTGATGCTTCTTTTGATTTGCCTTACACTAGATTACCTCATCCTAAATACCAAAAAAGAGGAGCAATTCCTGCTTTTGAAATGATTAAGTTTTCCATTAACATGCACCGAGGTTGTTTTGGAGGATGTAGCTTTTGTACCATTTCTGCACATCAAGGAAAATTTATTGCAAGTCGCTCTAAAGAATCCATTTTAAAAGAGGTAGATAAAGTGGTTGCTATGGACGATTTTAAAGGATACCTTAGTGATTTAGGTGGACCTTCTGCCAACATGTACAAAATGAAGGGAAAAATACAATCCATTTGTGATAAATGTAATAGCCCCTCGTGTATTGCACCTGTAATTTGTAGCAACTTAGATACTTCTCATCAACCTTTAACAGACATTTATAAAGCAGTTGATGGTCATCCGAAAGTAAAAAAATCTTTTATTGGCAGTGGAATTCGGTACGATTTGTTGGTGCCCGAATTTAATAAAAATGCTGACCCAAAAGATTTGGAAGAATATACCGAAGAAGTTATTAAAAATCATGTTTCGGGAAGGTTAAAAGTTGCCCCGGAACATACTTCCGACCCAGTTTTAAAATTGATGCGAAAACCTTCTTTTAAGAATTTCCATTTGTTTAAAAAAACATTTGATAGAATCAACACTAAGTTGAAGTTAAATCAACACCTCATTCCTTATTTTATATCGAGTCACCCTGCTTGCAAATTAGAAGACATGGCAAACTTGGCTGCCGAAACTAAAGACATGGGGTTTCAATTGGAACAAGTTAATGATTTCACTCCTACTCCAATGACTGTTGCTACTGTTATTTATTATTCTGGTTATCATCCTTATACGTTACAACCTGTTTTTACACCAAGAACTGAAAAGGAAAAACAAGATCAACACCGTTTCTTTTTCTGGTATAAAAAAGAAAATCACAATTGGATTAGAACTATTTTAACGAATGTTAATCAACTAGACCTATTAAAAAAATTGTTGCCTTCAGGTAAGAAAACAACCTTGTTTCCAGACAAAGCAAAAAGACATCGGTAAGATGTTTTTTTTGCCTTGTTAGTGTCTTCGCCATCTTGCCATTAAGGTTTTGTTGCTGTAAGTCCGAGTACTCCGTCAGCTGATGGACAAACTCGAACTAGCAACTTATTCTACTGGTGGTAGCTGTGGCTGAAGACACAATCGTGGGCTGAACAATAG
Organism: Flavobacteriales bacterium CG_4_9_14_3_um_filter_32_8; assembly: GCA_002790175.1. Classification (GTDB taxonomy): domain Bacteria; phylum Bacteroidota; class Bacteroidia; order Flavobacteriales_E; family Vicingaceae. The sequence continues at coordinate 21,235 of PFUQ01000160.1, read as the reverse complement.
TAAGTATCACAAAAATATTAATTATAAGCCGGGCAAACGTGAGGCTTCATTCCACCACCTTCACCAGCTCCAGTACCAGCACATTTATTAAAACCAATCATTATTTCATGACCGTAATTGCCATAAATTTTATTTAAAGGAAAATCAAAAGCATAACCTACATTAAGCGAACCCAATTTAAATTTTAATTGTGCAATTACTGATTCTCCCACTCGATAACCTAAGCCAAAAGTTGTTTTTTGTCGGTACACCCAAGCCATGTTTAAATCTAAACCAGGAGGTCCCATAATATTTTGTTTCAATAAGAAAGATTTAAAAACGGTCCAATTTCCAAAAGCAGATTTATGCCCAGCTCCAAAATAATATTGATTGACTTGAGCTTCTTTTTCTCCTAAATTAATGCTCTTAAAATACAGTTGGTTAATGGATAAACTCCAGTATATTTTATTGCTGTACAATAAAACTCCAGGCATAATGTCGGGATAACGTAAAACAGAACCTGCTGCAGCTGCCAAAACGGGGTCGTTATTGGTTGTTCCCCCAAAAACATCATCGGTAGAATATTGCTGAATGCCAGCAAAAATACCTAGTCCCATAGTATATTTAGAAGAAATTTTGGTATGATAAGCGTATGCCAATTTTATAAAAGTTCTAGTCGTTAAATGAACATCATCTTGTTCCACATAAAGACCAACGCCATGTTTTGCACTATTTTTATAAAATCTTTTTGGAATGGTATATTGTAAACTTGCAAAAGAGGAACGTGGTGCTCCTCTAAAACCTAGCCATTGTATTCTTGTCCCCGCTCTAAAATCGGTACATGGAATGGTGCCTAAAAATGCAGGATTGTAACCAAAATTATTAAAGGTATATTGAGAATATTGAACGGACTGCTGAGCATTTCCAATAATTGAAAATAATAAAAATAATGGAATAAAAAGTCTCTTTTTCATCTATCTAAAAATTGAAATGGGTCCATTAAAATATAGGTCTTCACTATTTTCTTGATATACTTTTAAAATATAATAGTAGGTGGAAACAGGTAAATTAAGCCCAATGTATTTCACGTCCCAACCATCTTTATTTTCATATCCTTTTTTATGGTAAACACGTTGTCCCCATCGGTCAAAAATAAATACTTCATTATCTGGATAAAATTGTATATTATAAATGTACCACGTATCATTTATATCATCTCCATTGGGAGTTATCACTTCTGTTGGTGTTGGTGGTGGACAAGTAAATGGCACTATTGAAACAACACTAGTGTCAACACATCCTTCGCTATCAGTAATGTACAACGTGTAATCTCCTGTTGGAACAGCAGAAAAAAGCCCATCATTATTTTGTCCTATACCTTGTAAATCGTAAGTATAAGGTGCTGTTCCGCCGGTGGTGGTAATAATAACATCAGCTGTGGTTTGGTTACATTCGGTTATTTGGGGAGTTACCGTGGTTGTTAACTCTTTCGGAATTGGAGTAACTGTAATCTGATTGGTATCATTACACCCTTGGTCGTCTGTGATATACAGCGTATAAGTTCCTGCTGGCACATCGTTATAAGCACCTGTGCTGCTTGTTCCAATGCCTACCAAATTGTAATTGTAAGGAGCTGTTCCGCCAGTTGAGGTAATCAGAATATTGGCTTTTGTTAAATCGCAACCTGGTTCGGGAGTCACGGTTGATTGAATAGTAACAGTTAGAATTGCTATCGTTGTAGTTGCAGTATCTTCGTTAGCTGGTACACAACCGGTAGTTGTTATTAAATATACTTGCACATTTTGATTGTAGGCAAGCAAATTAATAATAGAATCTGTGCCAACAAGTGTATCACCATTAACAACCCATATATAATTAGGTGTTATTGCACCAGTAGAAGGATTTGCTTCTAATTGAACGGGTGTACCTTTACATACAGGTACTGTTGAAACGTCGGGAATACTAACAATAGAAACGCTTGTAGGACACTGAGCAAAAACCTCAGTTCCAATTAAAAAAATGGTAAAATATATTAATAAATATTTTTGCATAAAAAATAAAATTACTATTCTTCTTTTAGTTTTACGTATTCAAAGGGTAAATTAGATATGGAAGATAATTTATTACCTAAATCTAATAATTCTTCATCGTTAATGTCGTACAACCACTTTATAGAAACCTGTAGTCCTTTCTGAGCAAGTTCTGCAATTTTCATTATTATTTGTGCGATGTAAACAATAGAGGTGGAGTTGATGAGGTTAAATTGGAACTCAAGGTTTAATATTTTATTTTCTTCAACATTGTAATTTTCAATAAAATTTTTAATAGGTTCATAAATAGTTTCGCAATTTTCGGGGTAGGAATTACCAGCAATTCTGAAAATTTTACTTTTTTTATCGAAATTTATCTCGGGACAGTCAGCTGCTTCTATTCTGTTTATATTTTCCATTATTGGTAATTTTTATAGTTAATGTTTATTTCTAAATGAAACAATGCGAATGTTTGGGAAACCTTAGCTATTTTGTAGTTGAAATCTTTACCTGATTTATCCATAATAGTGAGTAAACCTAGCCCAGCATAACCATTTTCATTAATTTCAGGGGTTTGAATTTTCTTTTTAAATAAATTAGAGAGTGCACTTTTTTTAATTGCCAACAAGTCATTTATTTTAGCCTCTAACATTACAATATTTTTTGTTTCCATGGCATTAGAGGCGTAAATGGTATAACCCAATTCATTTTTTATGATAAGAAGGTAAGCCAATTGGTTTTTATCGGAAGTAATGTTAGAATGAAAAATAATGTTATGAATACATTCTATAACGAGATAACTTAATCGTTTTTTTATGCTTAAGTATTCTCCATTTTGCACCAAAGTATGGTCTAATAATGAAATAATTGAAATTAAGATGTGCTGATTAAAGGTACCTATGTGTTGACAGATAATAACATCATCCTTTTTAAGACTTTCCTTAATAGCATGATAATCGGCTAAAATCTGATTTTCACATTTAATATGTTCTTCTGCTAAGCTCAATTAATTAATTTTAATACCCATCACTAATACATCATCTACTTGTTTTCTATCTCTCTTCCAATCTTTTAAAAAATGTAGAAGTAATAAATGTTGTTCATCCATGTTCAAATCTACTGAATTTTCAATTAATGACATAAATCCTTTTAAATATAACTTTTTCCCATTCTCTCCCCCAAACTGGTCGGGGAAACCATCAGTAAACAAATAAACAATATCCCCCTTTTGTAATTGTTCTCCAAAGGTGATAAATTCTTTTTGTATAAAATCGTCTCCTCCAATAGAAAAACTGGATGTTTTTATTCGCTCTAACTTTGATTGTTCGGAATTATTTCTATAAATTAATAAAGGACGATAAGCACCTGAAAACGATACATAATTCGTTTCTAAATCAAAAACACAGATGGACAGATCCAATCCATCATGAACAGAAGATTTATCCGATTTATGTAATGTATTTTTTAACAGTTCATCCAGTTCATATAAAAAAGAAGCGGGGTCAGTAATTTCGTATTGATAGGCAATTTCTTTAAATAAAGTACTTGCAATCATGCTCATAAAAGCACCAGGAACTCCATGTCCAGTACAATCGGCACAAACTACAATAAATTTGTTGCCAATTTTTTCGTACCAATAAAAATCACCGCTTACAATGTCTCTAGGTTGATAAAAAACAAATGAATCTGGAAAATGTGCTTTCATTAAATTTTTACTAGGCAATATAGATTTTTGAATTCTTAATGCATAATTGATGCTATCAGTTATGTTGTTGTTTTTTGCTTCTAGTTCTTTGTTTTTATTAACAACTTCTTTCGTTCTTTTTTCTAATTCTGTTTCTAATGTTTTCTGAATTTCTTTTTGAACCCTATCTCTTCTTTTGATGATGTAATAACTAAGAATTATTAAAGTGATGAATGCCGAAATGATGAACCACCATTTTTTCCAAAAAGGAGCAGCAACTTCAATAGAAAAGGCTAAAGTTTTTTCTGAACAGAAACCATCATTATTACAAGCTTTTACATAAAACGTATAGGTTCCATCTTCAATTCTTGGGTAATTTGCTGTATTTTCAGAAGAACTTTCAGACCAATCTAAATCGTATCCTTCTAAAAAATATTGATATTTTACACTTTCAGGCTGCTTAAAACTAATGCCAATAAACTCTATTTTAATTTTGTATTTGTTGTAGGGCAGTGTTATCCTTTGCTGGATTGGAATTTTTTCGTCTGAAATAAAAATATTTTTAATGCTAACCACTGGAGGAATTATGTTTTGTGAGAACTTTTTTGGATTAAATTTTATAGTCCTTTTATTGGTGCCAAACCATATATTTTTTTCTTTATCTACGTAAATAGCATCTTTATTAAAATCATCATTAATTCCTTTTTTTGCATCAAATACTTCTATTTTTAGCGATTCCTTACTAATTCTACTTAATCCACCTCTATGACCAATCCATACTCCATTTTTATTATCGGAGACAATGCTATAACAGTAATCGGATTTTAATCCATTATCGCTTGAAATATGAATAAAACTATCCGCCTCCTGTTTATATATCCCATTTCCTAAAGTGGCTAACCAAAAGTTGTTGTTTTCGTCTATTTCAATGGCAACAATGTCCATTAATTGGTCTATATCCGCAACCAATAAATGGGATACCACCCCTTTTTTAATAAAAGTCAAATAATTACTATGAGAAACTAAAACAATGCCACCATCTTTTAATAACTTAATATCGTAAATAGAATTATGTTTTAATCCTGTTCGGGTATTGTAGATGTCCGTTTTTTTGGTATTCATATTTTTTGCTATCAATCCTCCTTCAGTTGCCACCCATAAATCATTATTGAAAGCAACCATTTTATGGATGTTATTCGCCAAATAGGAGGTAACTAAAAACTCTTTGGTAAATTTTTCGGTTTTCATGTTAAAACGATACAAACCCTCTCCATCGGTACTTAAAAATAGTTCATCCCCATTTTTCAAAATACTGGTTACGGGAGCATCTATAAAACCATTTTTTGAATTAAAGTACTTCCACTTTACTTTTTCGTTAGGAGCAATTTTTAAAAACCCAGCAGCTAAGCCAAACCATTTAATGCTATCTTGAAATAAAAAAGACCTTGTGTCGTTGGGAATTTCATTGTCCTCATGTTGATAAAAAACAAAAATCTCGTCTTTTAACATCGCTAAACCTTCTCCATAAGTTCCAATCCATGTATTTCCTTCCCGATCAACTTTGGCAATGTTAATGTAATTGCTGATACCATTTTCTTCGTTATATTGTACCGTTTCTTGATAACCTTTTTCTTTACCATTATATGTTAATTTATACAAGCCTAAGTGAGTAGAAATCCATAAATTATTATTAACATCCTCTTCAATGTTGTTAATGGTGATATTTCCTACGTCAAAAGCATTATTTTCGCTTCTCGATTTATTTTTTAATCCTGCTGTAAATTTTAATTGATATAAGCCATTTTCAGCTGTTCCAATCCAAAAATTATTTTTTAAATACTTACTTGTAGTTATGCAATTAATTTTTTTACTATGATAGGTGTTTATTTCAAGTGGACTAGAGGGTACTAATTTTTTATCCAAAGCCCATAAAAATAATCCATCATCTGTTCCAATTATTAAATTCTCATCAATTTTTCCTGCAATTGATGTGATGTTTTTTTTATTAACATATAGGTCGAATTTTCTAACTTCTAATGTTGGACTAATACTAATTAAATACCCATTTTGTGAAGTAGCCCACACATAATTAGCTTGATCCACAATAATTCCAGTTATTTTACTACCTATTAAGGTATCGAAAACAATGGCTTTAATTTTTCCATCTTTAATTCTACTAATCCCCCCCCTATTATGCCCTAGCCAAATACTATTTTTTTGACGCTGAGCCGAACAAGTAACAAAATTTTCTGCTAATCCATTTTTGATGGTGAAATTCTGAAAATCAATACCATCAAATTTTGAAATTCCATCGCCAGTTCCTATCCAGATAAAACCATTTTGATCTTGATTGATGCTATAAATATACTGTTGAGGAAGACCTTGCTCCACACTATATTTAGAAAATTGGTAAGTTTGCGAACGTACTGCATTAATATTAATAGTTAAAAATACAGCAATAAGAAAGAAAATACGAATAGTATAAATAGTTCTGATTTTCAATTAGTTTTAAAATTGTTTTTCCAAATCTAATTAAAAAAAAATCATTTTCTCAATAAAATCAATAGGCTGCATAGTAAATTTTTAGTATTTTTCGCATTGTTGTAATAAAATCATTGTTGATGTTTAAAGTTAGCAGTTGTTTGCCAACTATTTTTTATTAAATCTATTGAATAAATATTTTATTTTAGGAGTATTAATCAGTTGTTCTGTTGTTGTTTTTTCGCAAGAGAAAATAACTGTAGAACCTACCGCTATTAATTCATTAAATGGCGAATATGCTCCTGTTTATTATAAAAATGGATTAGTTTTTTCTAGTGTAAGCGATAATAACGAGTCTAAATCTATGACTGGTTTATATTTTATACCCTTTAAAAAAAATCAGTTTGGCAAAAAAGTTTCGTTTAGTGCAGCTTTAAAAACTGGAGTTCACGAAGGAGCAATTACTTTTAGTGCTGACGAAAAGACTGCTTATTTTACTAGAACTCAAAGCGAAGCGAAAGAATTAAATGACAGCATTACCAAAGAAAATAAATTAGGTGTTTTTCGAGCAACTTATAATGGAATAGATTGGGAGAATATAGTTCCTTGTAATTTTAATACTCCAGAATACAGTTTTGGACACCCTAGTTTGTCTTTGGATGGAAAAAGATTGTATATTTCATCTGATATTGAAGGTGGTTTTGGTGGAAAGGACATTTATTATTCAGAAATTACCGATGGTGTGTGTGGATCATTAATTAATTTAGGAAAAGAAATAAATAGTGCTGCTAACGAATTTTTCCCATTTATTGATGCAGCTGGTAAGTTGTATTTTTCATCTGACAAAATAGGTGGGTTTGGTGGATTAGATATTTATACCTCTGTTTTTTTGGATACGCAATGGAGTGTTCCAGAATTATTAGACAGTAGCATTAATTCAGCTTTTGATGATTTTTCCATTGTTTGGCATAAAAACGGAAAAGAAGCCTATTTTGCTTCAAATAGAAGCGGAACAGATGATATTTTTAAAATAACAATTGATTATCCTGCCTTTACCAATTGTGAAGAATTGAAAGAAGAACAATTGTGTTACGAATTTTATGAAGAAGCTACCCTAAATGTTGATTCTGTTGAAATGATTTATGAATGGGATTTTGGAGATGGAACAAAAGATAATTCGTTGGGTTCTTCTCATTGTTTCAATAAACCTGGTATTTATCCTATTCAACTTAGTATTTTAGATAAAGTTATTGGAGAAAAACACAAAGAATTGGCTTCTTTTGAGTTGGAAATAAAAGAAGTTTTTCAACCATCCATTTCCACTCCCGACATACTAATCGTTGGAGAAGAATTTAATGTTACTGTCAAACAAGGAAAATGGAAAGAATATGCGATAGAAAATTTTTACATTGATTATAACGATTCTACCATCACCAAAAACAAAGGCTTAAGTCATCGTTATGAAGTAGCAGGAAATAAAGTGCTTCGTATATTAATTACTGGGCGAGATGTTACAACCCATGAGATTAAAAAGAACTGCTTTTATAAAACAATAACTGTTAAAGAAAAATAACTATGAAAAAAGGATTCGGTATTACGTTAATGTTTCTTTTCAATTTCAATTTTATTCAATTGCAGGCACAAGCTGTTCCTGCAAAAAACGAAAACATTCCTTTTTTAGTAACTTTTGGAAATAAAGCAGAAAAAAACTGGGGAGATGATGATTATAATCAAATCGTATTTTTCTCCTTGCCGAAAGAACAAAAAACTCCCTTTTACATCAGAATTTTTGACCCAAATATTGGAGGAAAATATGACGAAAACAAAGGAGGTTTTAATTCTTCCTCTACCTTTTCGCTGTACGGAGCTGGATGTTTTTCTGAAAAAGATGAAGAAAATAAAGATCCCATTGGAAATTACAAAAAAGGAAATTTAATTAATTCAAAAACATTTGGGGCAGAAACTATTTATGATGGTAAATGGTTTGTTTTTGGACCAATAAACCCACTAGAAGGAGAATATCTTCCAAATTTAGGGGGTTATATTTTTAAATTGGTTGTTGATGGTACTTCAGGCGATGATGGAAATTTGTATCGTTTATTTATGTCAGTAAAAGATGATGATAACATTCCTGTTGAAGGTGGAAATGCTTTTATGTATGAGTATTCTTTTCGATTAAATGAAAGTCAACAAATTTCTCATTTATATCCATATATAGATCAAAATACCATCTCTGTAAAACAATTTAATTTTGATTTTGATAACGATGCCTATATTAAACTGATAGCCATGTCTCAACCTGGTCTTCGTTTAGCAACCTCTGCGGATGGGGTTTGGGGAAACAGTTTACACCCTATGAAAAAACAAGACCAAAAAACATGTTTAGACCTTTTAATTGTTAAAATGGGGACACAATCCAACAATAATGTTGTATTTTATATTGTCAATCAGCGAGATCAATTTTTGCAATTTCATTCAATACCTATTGGTGCTATTCCAAAAAAATTAATAGGAATAAAACCTGTGAAAAAATAAAAAATATACCTATGATAATTATAAAAGGAACTTATGAAACTCCAACTATAGCATTCGATGCTTTAGAAGGAAGTTTATTAATTGAAGGAAAATCATTGCCCGAAAATTCGATAGAATTTTATGAACCTTTATTAAATGCACTAGAAAATTACAACAATACTCCGGCAGATTATACCAATGTGGATTTTAAACTAGAGTATTTTAATACAGGTTCTTCCAAATGTATTTTGAATATATTAAGAACTTTACAACACATCCATACTACCAAAGGAAATGTTATCATAAATTGGTATCACGATGAAGATGATTTAGAAATGCTGGAAATAGGACAAGATTATAGCCTTATTATTAATGTTCCATTTAATTTTAAAATAATAAAATAGTTAGTAAACAGTCTAAAAAACAACTAGTTTTCCCGAATGGTTTTCTTCTTCATGAAGCAACTGATAATAATAAATTCCCTTTGGAAAAGAGGTAACATCTATATTGGTTAATTTTTTAGATAGTAGCACATCAACTACCTTTTTACCAGACATATCAAATAAGTTAAACGTAGTTCCAAGAAGACTATGGGTTGTGATATTAATAACTGTATTTGTTGGGTTAGGAAAAATAGTAATGGCTAATTTGGGTTCATTTAAATTATCAGTTCCAAGTGGTGTTATTTTTCCATTGATATCATATTGAGCAAAAAATTCCCATATTTTTAGAGATGCATTAATATCATAATTTGTTGTCCCAATAACTATTGGTGCTCCAGGCCAAGTATGTGCCCCATTAATTATTTTATAATGTTCAATCTCCACACCATTGTTGCCATTTTTATAAATATAATGTTCTGCAGTACACCCATCAAAAGTGTTAATATCGGGTACATTGGTAACAATTGGAGAAACATCACATTGATTAAATCCTATCCAATAATTAAGTGTATTGTTAATAGACTCCATAGAGCCAGCTAAACCGTTATAAGGAACTGTTCCATCGGCTGTTCCATGAATTTCCATTACTGGCATAGGATGCTGTGGGTTACAAGTTAATGATTGGTTAACATTCATGGTCCCTGTAACTGAGGCGATAGCTGCAATACGATTACTAAGCGAACAAGCTAATGTATAACTCATAAATCCACCATTAGACATTCCTGTGCTATAAACTCTATCGAGATTAACGGAATACAATTGTGCTAAAGAATCTATCAATGCTTCGGTAAAGCCTATATCATCGACAGTTCCGCCCCAATTTGCATTCCAATAAGTTTGACCCTGACCATCTAATGTTCCCATTGGGTGAACCAATAAAAATCCTGCGGTATCAGCTATTGGGCGAAAATCTCCATAATACATTTGATCATTGGCATTACTCGTATAACCATGAAAATTGATAACTAATGGAGCGGGAGTTCCAGCTGTATAAGAGGCAGGAATATATAAAATATAAGTTCGTTGTAAACCATCGTGTATAATGCTACCGTTAATTGTTTGTTGACTAAAGCAAAAACAAGTGGGTAGAAAAAGGCAAGTAAAAAGTAATTTTTTCATAATAATTAAATTCAAAGGTTCCTATTCAGTAATATTTTTAGCCACATAGTTCAAATTTTAACACTAAAACAACCATTGAAGCTTTGCTTTATATAGATAATACTATGTTTAAAATTTATTTATACATAATTCGTTTTCTCGTTAGAGTGGACGATACCACGCAGTAGCATTAACACCTTATTTTAAAATAAACGATACGTTGATAAACCTATGTTTCTTCTCCATAACTCTTTTTTGATTAGCTGATTTTAAAGGAGTCTATTTTGAGTTTTGAAAAGCCCAAAGGGCTTTAACATTAATAACTCCGCATGAAACACGGAGGAAATAAAAACTCAATACACTCCTAACCCCAAAAGGGGTTAAACAATTTCACTCCAAATATTTTTCGTCATATTTTACTCCATGTTCTTTTAATAATTCAATCAACTCATCTTTAAATGTTTTTTTGTGATGATGTGCTTCCTGATTGTTGACGTACTCAATCAAATTGTTTTTTGCTTCTGTTGAATAAGTAAAAGCAGCATATCCATCCTGCCACCCATTGAAATGTTGAAATATTTTTTTCTCTTTGATTAAACTTGTGCCGCCCAATTTAATATCCTTGACCAGTGATGCCAAAGCAACTGACGGGTGAATACTTGTGATAATATGCAAATGGTCTTCTGTGCCACCAATTTGATAAAGATGACATTTTTTATTTTTCAAAACTCCCCAAATATCTTTGAATAATTCTGGTCGGGTTTCTTTGATTAATGTTTTCTCACGATGCTTGGTGCTGAAAACTATTTGATATAATATTTGAGTGTAAGTACTCATGGTCTTTTGCTTTTTGTTCAACCACTTCGTGGTTGCGGTTTCTTCCTTTTCCTTTTCCCCAAATTTCATTCGGGGTTACTCATATTCAACCACTTCGTGGTTGCTCTAGTGTTCCTTCGGTGAATTTCATTTTTTTATTACTACTTAAATCATCCTATATAACATTGTTTAATTCGCTGATTTCCAAAGTTACCTGCCTGTCGCAGGAAAGTCTTTCTTGATGTTGGAAAATTTAAATTCCCGATTACTATAAGGTTTTAGTTTTATGTTTTTGATTTAGAATGTCTTAATGTACTGAATAGTTACAATTTAAGTTTTTATTACCCAAAGTTAGTAATTTTTTTATCACCATTCAATTTTATTCGCTTCGGTAATTTAAAACAAATGAGAATAATGCCAATCTTGTTGAAGATTTTGCTTATCTTACACAAAAAAGGAATCTTTCTGTTGGATACATCTTTAAAGTTCTTGTATTTTCTCCTTCCTTCCTTTTTAAGTAACTAATTTTTTAAAACGAAACACATTGTACAAATCTGTGAATTATGTAACTTTTTAAAATAGTTATGTAACTTTTTAAATTGTTAAGTTGCCACCTTTGGCTACCAACTCTTTTAAATAATTTAATTTGAAAATCTACATCAAATATATGGTAAGCAACCGCTGCAAAATGGCGGTGAGAGAAGAGTTGAAAAAACTGGGATTGCATTTTACTCCTGTAGAATTAGGTGAGGTAGAAATCATGGAAAACATTACCATGGAGCAGCGTGAGCAAATAAAAGCTGGGCTACACCTTTCTGGTTTGGAGTTAATGGACGATAAAAGAGCCATGTTGATTGAAAAAATTAAAAATGTAATTGTTGAAATGGTACATTATACCGATGAAATGATTAAAGTGAATTTTTCTGATTTTTTAAGCGAAAAGTTAAACTACGACTATACGTATATGGCAAACCTTTTTTCTGAGGTACAAGGCACCACTATTGAGCAATTTATTATTGCTCACAAAATTGAACGCATCAAGGAACTCATTATTTATGGAGAGTTAAACATTTCCGAAATTGCTTGGAAAATGAATTACAGCAGTGTTGCACATTTATCCAATCAATTTAAAAAAATGACTGGATTATCTCCATCACATTTTAAACAATTGAAAGATAAACGTCGAAGCCCCATAGAAGATATTTGAAAAAAGAAATTATCATAAATAAAGATGACTGGAAATAAAAAATCTGATAAATACGACTTAATCTTAGCTAACAAAGAGCTTGCTTTTCAAAATGATGAAAAAGAAAAACGAGCCAATGAATTAGGCATTGCCAACAAAGAATTGGCTTTTCAAAATGATGAAAAAGAAAAAAGAGCTGCAGAATTAGTTATTGCAAATAAGGAGTTAGCTTTTCAAAACGATGAAAAAGAAAAACGAGCCAATGAATTAAGTATAGCCAACAAAGAGCTTGCTTTTCAAAATGATGAAAAAGAAAAACGAGCTGCGGAATTAGTAATTGCAAATAAGGAGTTAGCTTTTCAAAACGATGAAAAAGAAAAAAGAGCTAATGAATTAGGTATTGCGAATAAAGAACTTCTTTTTCAAAACCAAGAAAAAGAAAAACGTGCTTTAGAATTAGTGATAGCTAACAAAGAACTCATTTTTCAATCGAAAGAAAAACAAAAACGAGCAGCAGAGTTGGTAATTGCTGATATTGAATTGGTATTTCAAAACAAAGAGAAAGATAAACGGGAAATTGCCAATAAAGAATTGGAAGCACTGAGTAATTCTGCAAAATTAGCTTCTCAATATTCATTGAGTTTAATTGAAGCAAGTCGAGATCCGTTATTTACGATAAGTCCAGATGGTAAAATTACCGATATGAATCAGGCAACAGTAAAAGTAACAGGTGTTTCGCGAGAGGATTTAATCAATTCTAACTTTTGCGACTATTTTACCAACCCAGCTAAAGCTAAAAAAGGGTATCAGCAAGTGTTTAAAAAAGGTTTTGTGGTTGATTACCCGTTAACCATAAAAGACCATAAGTTTACCGATGTATTATTTAACGGTTCGGTATATAAAAACGATAATGGAGAAGTGCTTGGTGCTGTTGTGGTAGCAAGAGATATTACCGAACAAAAACGATTTGAAGCTGAATTGACCGAAGCCAAAGTTTTTGCAGAATTAGCAACAACTATAGCTGAGGAAGCAAAAATAAAAGCGGAGTGTTCGACTAGAATTGCAGAAGATGCAGTAAAAGCAAAACAACAATTTTTATCGAACATGAGCCACGAAATTCGTACGCCCATGAATGCCATTATTGGGTTTACCAAAGTGGTGTTAAAAACCGATTTAACAGCCAAACAAAAAGAATACTTAAATGCTATAAAAGTTAGTGGTAATGCGTTAATTGTATTGATTAATGATATTTTAGATTTAGCCAAAGTGGATGCTGGAAAAATGACTTTTGAACAAACCCCTTTTAAATTAGCCGATTCTTTATCGGCGATGATACATTTATTTGAAACAAAAATTCAGGAAAAGAATTTAGTACTGATAAAAGAGTACGATGAGAAAATTCCAAAAGTAATCATTGGCGACCCAGTACGTTTACATCAAATTATTTTAAATTTAGTAAGCAATGCTGTAAAATTTACCACTCGAGGAACAATTACAGTAAGTGTTCGTATGCTTAACGAAGATGAAGAACAAGTAACTCTTGAATTTTCGGTTACCGATACAGGAATAGGAATTGCAAAAACTAAAATAGCAACTATTTTTAACGATTTTCAGCAAGCAACAAGCGGTACGTCTAGGTTGTATGGCGGAACAGGTTTAGGTTTAGCCATTGTTAAACAATTGGTTGAACCACAAGGAGGAAGTATTCACGTAAAAAGTACTATTGACGAAGGTTCAACATTTAGTTTTACCTTAAGTTTTGAAAAAACAGACGAGGAAGTAGAAGATGACGCAACACTAATAGAATTAGACGACGAAATAAAAAACATAAAAGTGTTGGTGGTAGAAGACATTGCTCTCAATCAATTGTTGATGAAAACCTTGTTAGATGATTTTGGATTTGACAGAGATATTGCAGGTAATGGTAAAATAGCCATTGAAAAACTAGCAGCAAAATCATACGACATTATTCTAATGGACTTGCAAATGCCTATAATGAATGGGTTTGAAGCTACAGCTTACATTAGAAACACACTGAATTCAAAAATACCCATCATTGCCTTAACCGCCGATGTAACTACGGTTGATTTAGCAAAATGCAAAGCAGTGGGTATGAACGACTATATTGCTAAACCTGTTGACGAAAAACTACTGTACAGTAAAATAATTGGCTTGGTAAAGAAAACTACCATTATTAATGAGTCAAAAGAGGACGGATTCAGTCAAAAAAAATCATTAAAATGCACGGATTTAGATTATTTAACACACCGTACTAAATCAAATCCAACATTAATGATGGAAATGATATCCCTTTATTTGGAACAAACACCGCCTTTAATTAAAACAATGAAACAAAGTTTGCAAAATAAAGATTGGAACTCCTTACAAGCGGCAGTGCATAAAATGATACCTTCGTTTTCAATAATGGGCATACATACCGATTTTGAAAACATGGCAAAAAAAGTCCAAGAATATGCGAGTACACAACAACAAACAGATGTAATTCACAGCATGGTTTTGCAACTAGAAAATATTTGTAATCAAGCTTGTGTAGAATTAAAAGAAGAATTTAATACGATTAAAAACAACAACAAATGATCAAAGAGAAACATGTAGTGAACATTCCAGAAAAAATTAAATTATTTTTAGTAGATGATGATGCCTTATTTTTAAAAAATTTAGAAATTGAATTTTTAGAACACGCCGACTTTATTATTGAAACTTTTGCAACAGGAGAGTTGTGTATAAAAAATTTAAAACATACACCAGATGTAATTATTCTAGATTATCAGCTGGATGGAATTGACAAAAGTGCCATGAATGGTATCGAAACCTTAGACAAAATAAAAACCATTAATCCAGATATACCTGTGGTAATGCTTTCTTCACAAGATAAAATAGATGTAGCAATAAGCTGTATGCACCATCGGGCTTTCGACTATGTGGTAAAAAGCGAAACCGCTTTTGTTCGCTTACAAAAAATTATTACCACCATTTTTAAATACAAAAAAATGGAGAAAGAATTGAACTGGTACATGGAACGGATGTAACAATATATTGTAACCCATTGTTAAAAGCAATTCATTGTAAAATGGGTTGCTTTTTGTTTTTGTTAATGTGTGAATGATGTAACTCTCCTCAAATATTATGTAACACATAAGGCAATTAAATTTTGCACTTTTGAATGAGTTATAAAATCATTATTCTGAAGGATATATAAAAATTTACAAGCTAAAATTAAATCTAATGAAACAAAAAGATAAAAAAACAAACCTTTCAGGATACGCTGAAAATCCATTATCGGAAGATGTTTATAATAAATGGGAGGAAGAAAAAGAGCTTGACCCAGAGGATATTACTAAAAAGAAAACACCAAATGAAAAGTCAGGCACAATGAATGAAAAAAACTTTAAAGATGATATGTCGGGCAGTGATTTAGATGTTCCTGTTTCTGAATTAGACGACCAACAAGAAAATATCGGTAGCGAAGATGAGGAAAACAATTATTATAGTTTAGGAGGAGATAACCATAACGATTTGGACGAAGATAAAGGGTAGAAAAAATAATTAATAGGCAACAGTATAACTGAAGACTGGTCGACAGCAGAACTGAAGAAACTAAAAAAAATAAAATTATGATGTACTCAGACTATAGCAACTTTTTTGGAATGCACTTAATATGGTGGTTTCTATGGATAATCTTACTATTTTGGATTTTCGCTATACCATACGATATTCCTGGACAAAGAGCAAAAAAAGACACTCCTCTTGATATACTAAAGAAGCGTTTTGCTTCAGGAGAAATCAATAATGAAGAGTATCAGGAAAAGAAAACGCTACTTAAAAAAAATTAGTTTATCTGCAATTTTAAAAACCGTATATTAATTTTAAATATATACAAAATGCCAAAGAATGAAAAAACATCAAAATCTGTAGCAAGTAAGGCTGCAAAAATATTGAAAGACCCAAAATCAACTAAAGTTATGAAATCTGTTGCAGCTTCTGCTTTAACACAAGCTCCAGACAAGAAAAAGAAAAAATAATTAATTTTTATAGTAGCGTTATTGATCTTTTTTTTGAATGCTATCTTATGCATACTTTACAATAATAAAAAATGATATTTGCAAACACTGATAAAGAGATTACTATTATTTATTATTCAGAAGACCATATCGGGCGACAAATACTAACTTATGCTCAGTCCAAAGGTCTTCCAATTCATGATATAGACCTAGCACATGTTAAATTAACAAGTTTACATTGGGCTGAATTGGCAGGTAGATTAAACATTAAAATCAAAGATTTAATCAATGTTGAAGCCCCTAGTTTTTTACAAAAATTTAATGGATTAACCAATCTAAGTGAAATTGATTGGCTGAGTTTATTAGAGCACAACCCAGATATTTTAAGGGCTCCAATTGTTATGAAGGGAGATAAAATAGTGATGATGAGTAATCCTCAAGACATGCTTTATTTTGTTTAGATAAATACCAAAAATGAATCATTACAAAAAAGATAGTTTAACGCTTAAAGGTGCTGTGGCACTTGGTACAGGAGTGATGATTGGTGCGGGAATTTTTGCTCTGTTAGGTCAGATAGCCGAATTGTCTGGAACATGGTTCCCTTATATTTTTATAATTGGAGCCATTATTTCTGGTTTTAGTGCTTATTCTTACATTAAAGTGTCAAATGCTTACCCATCCGCTGGAGGTATTGCCATGATTTTAATGAAAGCCTACGGTAAAACGACACTAACTGCAGCGGCTTCTGTATTAATGGCACTTTCTATGATTATAAATGAAAGTTTAGTGGCAAGAACCTTTGGTTCTTATACTTTACAGCTTTTTGATGTAGAGAATAACTCCTTGTGGGTGCCCACTTTAGGTGTTGCTCTATTGATATTGGCATACATTATTAATGTATCAGGAAATAAGGTGATTGGTAAAACTTCTCAATTCATGGCATTTATTAAAATTAGCGGCATCATTGTGTTTGCGATTGGTGGTCTGTGGGCTGCCAATTTTACTTTAAGTGATATTCTGCCTACTGCATCTGCTGATGCAAATAATTATTCAGCTGCAAGTTTTATTGGGGCTATTGCACTTTCAATATTGGCATACAAAGGATTTACAACAATTACCAATAGTGGGGGAGAAATCACTGAACCTCACAAAAATGTGGGAAGATCAATCATTATTTCATTGCTCATTTGCACAGTAGTCTATTTTTTAGTTGCCATTGCAGTAAATGCGAATATAACCATTTCTGAAATAGTTAACGCAAAAGATTATTCTTTAGCAGAAGCAGCACAACCTGCTTTTGGAGATTATGGACTTTATTTTACAGTAGGAATAGCAATTGTAGCTACTATTTCAGGGGTAATTGCCAGCATTTTTGCTGTTTCTCGTATGACCGCAATGCTAACTGACATGAAGCTGATACCACATAGCCATTTCGGAATGTCAGGAAGCGTTCAAAAACACATGTTACTTTATATTGTTGTTATTGCAATTACCCTAACCATTTTCTTTGATTTATCACGAATTGCTTCAATTGGAGCAATATTTTATTTAGTGATGGACATGATTGTTCATTGGGGTGTTTTTAAACATTTAAGAAAAGAGATAAATGCCAATGGTATCATATTGATATCTGCATTATTTCTTGACTTAATTGTATTAATGGCTTTTTTATGGATCAAAGCCAGTTCTGATATTTTTGTTGTTATTGTTTCAGGCATCGGAATTATTTTGGTATTTGCAGGAGAAAAATGGTTTCTATACTGGAAAGAAATGAGTAACAACAAAGCTTAAAGCACGATACTCCAAAAACTATCAAAACATTACCTAATTTATTATATCATGTGTGAATGATGTAACTCATTAATAAAATGCTGTAATAGTTGTAGGTTAAAAGCTACTCATCTTTGTATTATTAAAAGATACAAGATGAGAATTATAAAACTACTTACCATTGGATTAATTTTATGTCTATCAAG
The DNA here is from genome assembly GCA_002790175.1 of Flavobacteriales bacterium CG_4_9_14_3_um_filter_32_8. Classification (GTDB taxonomy): domain Bacteria; phylum Bacteroidota; class Bacteroidia; order Flavobacteriales_E; family Vicingaceae. The sequence goes on along the minus strand of PFUQ01000160.1, from coordinate 3,006 downwards.
TGTAGTAAAAGCACAAGTTTCTGTAAATATAAACATTGGAACTCCGCCTCTTTGGGGGCCAGTAGGATATACCGAAGTTCAATACTATTATCTTCCAGATGTTGAAGCTTATTACGATGTTCATACCTCTATGTTTATCTATTTTGTTGATGGTATTTGGATTCATAGAGCTTACCTTCCACACAGATACCGTGATTATGATTTATACAATGGTTATAAAGTAGTTCTTATTGACTATCATGGCAATTCGCCTTATCATAACCATAATATTTACAAAAACAAATATAAAAAAGGGTATCGAGGTGCCGCACAAAAAACAAATGGAGCACATCCTGGAAAAGGAAATTCAAAGATGAATAAACCTGCAAAAAATTCAGGTAACAATCATAAACAAGGGCAAGGAAAGAAGCCAAACAACAAGCAAAATGCTCAACCAAAAAATAACCACAACAAAGGCAATGGTGGTGGAAAAGGAAAAAATCACTAAAAATAAATTATAAAAAAATGAAAACAATAACAAATTTACTATTATCAGTAACCATTGGTGGACTGATAACAACAGGTTCTGCTTTTGCTCAAAACAATACGGTTAAGGAAAATACTGAAAAAGCAGATAAACAACTAAAAGAAGAACAAAAAGCTTTAGAAAAAAAGCAAGACCGTGCTGAAGATTTAATAAAAGCAGAAAAAAATGCCGTCAAAAAAGAAGAAAATCTTGACAAAGCAGAGGAAAAGTTAGAAAAAAGAGAAAAAGCGGTTAAAAAAGCCGACAAGTTAGTAGAAAGAAAAGAAAAACAAAAAAATAGAGCCGATAAAAAAGTTGAAAGAAAAGCCAATAAAATTAAAAAAGCAGATAAAAAAGAGGCTAAGGCAAAAAGAGAAAAAGAAGATGAATTAGAAAAAAATAACGATTAAAAGTTTTATCATACTAAATAAAAATAATCATGAAAGGATTTAAAAGTAACATCGAAAACGACACGTTAAAAAACACAAACTTTAGAGAAGTTTTGTACACAGGAAAATACCTCCAACTGGTATTGATGAGCCTTAAAATAGGTGAAGATATTGGAGAAGAAATACATAAAAATAACGACCAATTTTTTCGTTTTGAAGGAGGTACAGGAAAATGTATTATTGATGGTAATGAATACGATGTAAAGGATGGCGATGCCATAATTGTACCTGCGGGAGCTAAACACAATGTAATCAATGTAGATAGTAAAAAGGCATTAAAAATGTACACCATTTATGCCTTGCCGCATCATGAAGATCGAATAATGCGTAGAACTAAACAAGATGCCGAAGCAAAAGAGAACGAAGAAGAGTTTGATGGGGTTACAACTGAGTAATTAGAGTCTGGCTATAATGTCCGATTTACTCATTGTTGTTTATTGTTTTTTTATAGGTGTTCGTGAACTCTCTTCGTTCGGTTCTTCGTTTTTCTCGACCTTCAAATCAGTCATAGAAACGATATTACAAACGGACAGCTTCTAAACCGACATGCTGACCGACCCTATGTTTTTTTATTTTTTCCCCGTCCACATTTTTAAAAAATAATTTTTTCCTCCCCACATTATTGAAATTATTAAAAAAACTTGCAGATGTAATTAAAATTGAATTACCTTTGTAAGCGAATATTCACTTACATTAAAAATAGAAACAAAATGAACGGTAAAAACAACATAGCAATCGGCTTTCTGGCAATGGGGCTATTTATGGCTTACGGCTTTCTATTAATCTACCTACGTGACTTTGCTCCGGATAAAGAAGAATGGGTAAACTCATACAGTATGGGAAAACATTTTGAATCTAGGCTGGCTCATGTTCACGGAAACTTGTTTGCCTTTCTAAACATCCTAATTGGTTATCTACTTCTACATTTCAGAGACAAATTTCAAAATGTAAAAACTATTTCCTGGTTGGCACTCATTGGCTTATTAATGCCTATTGGAATATTAACAGAAGTGTATTTTGGTTTGCCTCCTGTTTTAGTATTAATTGGAGCAATAGCAATGACAATCTCTGTTATTTGGTTAGGATTTTCATTTATTAATTTAAAACTAAACAATGAAAAATAGAGATTTTACCGAAAGGCAAATAGAAATAATGGAAGCAGCTACGCTCCGAATTGATAAATTTGGAATACAGGAATTAACCATTAAAAACCTCTCTGCTGATTTAAATTTATCTGAAGCTGCTTTATATCGACATTTTAAAAGTAAAAACGAGATATTACTTGGGTTATTAACTTATTTTATTTTAGAGATGAATGAGCGAATTGCTATAATAATAGCTGATAAAGAAAAACAACCTTCTGAACTTTTAAAAAAAATATTTACATCACAACTCAGCACTTTTGCACAGAAACCCGCCATAGTTAGTGTTATTTTTTCGGAAGGAATATTTCAATTTAATAAAGAATTAAGTGAAAAGGTTTCTGTAATGATGGCACTGATGCAAAAAAATATCAATGCACTTATTGTAAGAGGTCAAAATGGAGGCATTTATGGAAAGTTATTAGGTGCCGACCCTATCACAACAATTATTATGGGCAGTATGCGAATGGTGGTTTTAAAATGGAAACTTTCGAGTAACAAATCCAATTTAGTAAATGATGGAAAAAATGTATTAAACGGACTTTTAAAAATGCTAGAAAAATGAAAAAAGCACTTCCCTACTTATTAGCAACAATCTTAACTGGATTTGGTCTGCTTACGTTGTTTCTTAGCACATCTGTGATATTCGATTTATTTGGTATCAGAGCAAAAGAAGGCAACTACGTTCTATTTGTTATTTGGTCAAATTTTATCAGTAGCATACTTTATCTTATTGCCTCTTATGGGTTTGTTACATCTAAAAAATGGACTGCTAAAATTTTAGGAGTTTCTACAATAATTTTAATTACTGCCTTTGTTAGTTTGTTTTATCATATCAACTCAGGTGGTATTTATGAAACAAAAACCATCGGTGCAATGATTTTTAGAATTTCTGTAACAATGGCATTCA
>PFUQ01000209.1 GCA_002790175.1 Flavobacteriales bacterium CG_4_9_14_3_um_filter_32_8 | reverse complement strand
TAAATTCGACCCAACTTCGCCATTTGGAGGTTACAAAGAAAGTGGTTTTGGTAGAGAAGGTGGATTACACGGTTTAAAACCTTATTTAAAATTTTGATTAAATAATAAATTAAACGCAGAGTACACAGAGAAATAAACACGCAGAGAACCGCAGAGAAATACAATGACTGAAAACGAAATAACAGAAATAATTATCGGTTGTGCTATAAAGGTTCATAAAACACTTGGTCCAGGTTTGTTAGAATCAGCTTACGAAGAGTGTTTATATTATGAATTAAGTAAAACTCCTTTAGAGATTGAAAGGCAAAGACCACTTCCGTTAATTTATAATGAAGTAAAATTAGAATGTGGTTATCGTGCTGATTTATCTGTAAATAAAAAAGTAATTGTAGAAGTGAAATCAATTGAAGCGTTGAATGATATTCATCTTGCACAAATATTAACTTATCTCAAGTTAGCAAATTGTAAAGTTGGTTTATTGATTAATTTTAATGTTTTGAAATTGATAGATGGAGTTAGAAGAGTAGTTAATAAATATTAACTCAGCGGTTCTCTGCGTAAAATCTCAGTGAACTCTGCGGTTAAAAAGATAGTTTATAATAACACAAACAATATGAATAAAAGATTAGAAGTTTTGAAAACATACAAAATATATATCGGTGGTAAATTTCCAAGAACAGAATCGGGGAGATATTACACACCTAAAAATGGCAACACTCCGTTAGGAAATAGTTGTCTTTCATCTCGTAAAGACTTTAGAAACGCCGTAGTAGCAGCTCGTGATGCTTTTGGTGGTTGGTCGGGAGCAACGGCTTATAATCGTAGTCAGATTTTGTACCGTATAGCAGAAATGCTGGAAGGCAGAAAAGCTCAATTTATGGATGAATTGACAAAACAAGGCTCAACCAAAGTGGCTGCCGAAAAAGAAGTGAATGAGAGTATTGACCGTATTATTTACTATGCTGGTTGGGCTGATAAATACACTCAACTGTTTAGTGCAGTAAATCCTGTTGCCACTTCACACTTTAACTTTACACTTCCCGAACCAACAGGTGTGGTTTCAATTATTGCTCCCGAAGACACTAGTTTAATTGGATTAATCTCAACGATAATTCCAGTAATTGTTTCAGGAAATACCTGTGTGGTATTGGCTTCAGAAAACAAGCCATTGTGTGCCATTACCTTTGCTGAAGTAATCAATTCATCGGATGTGCCTGGAGGTGTAATTAATATTTTAACAGGAACTAGAAAAGAATTACAATCGCACATGGCATCACACATGGATGTAAATGCACTGTTGTACTCAGGCAACGATAAAAAGGAAATAACTGCTTTGCAAAAACAAGCGGTAGAAAATTTAAAACGAGTTGTAGTGAGAGATTTTTCTGCCATTTACGACGAAAAACACAACAATCCATATTACATCGAAGATTTTGTTGAAATGAAAACCACGTGGCATCCTATTGAAAAAATTGGAGCTGCTGGAAGTGGATATTAAAAACTAACCGCTAAGAATTTTAAGAATTCGCAGAGAGAAGAAGAGAAATAAACTCAGTGTTCTTTGCGTAAAACTCAGCGACCTTTGCGGTTAAAATAGAAAAAATGACGAGAGAAGAATTATTGATAACAGCCATAAATGCAGCTTTAAAAGGTGGAGAAGAAATTCTGGCTATTTACGAATCGGAATTTGAAGTAGAGCGAAAAGAAGATAAAACCCCTCTAACCTTAGCTGACACGAATGCTCATTTAGCAATTGCTAAATTGTTGGACGAAACCAACTTGCCCGTTTTAAGCGAAGAAGGTAAACAAACTCCTTACGAAATTCGAAAAACTTGGAACCAATTTTGGATGGTTGACCCACTTGATGGCACTCGCGAGTTTGTAAAACGTAATGGCGAATTTACAGTAAACATTGCTTTAATTGAAAACGGAGAAGCTACCATGGGCGTTATTTATGTGCCAGTTACCGAAGAATTGTATTTTTCTGATTTAAGCATAGGAGCTTACAAAATCTCCAATCTCCAATCTCCAATCTCCAATTTAAAAAATTTAATTGTTGATTCAGAAAAACTACCCTTAAAACAAACCCGAAAAAACTTTATTGTGGTAGGAAGTCGTTCACACATGAGTGCAGAAACTGAAGCCTACATGAACGAGCAACAAACAAAACACCACGAAGTTGATATTTTATCGAAAGGTAGTTCGTTAAAACTGTGCATGGTTGCTGAAGGCTGTGCTGATAGTTATCCTCGTTTTGCTCCAACAATGGAATGGGACACAGCGGCAGGACAAGCAATAGCCATTGCTTCGGGAGCCAACGTAATTAATTGGGAAACCAAAAAACGCATGCTCTACAACAAAGAAAATTTGTTAAACACATGGTTTTTGGTAGAGAGGGATTAATTTAATTATTTTTTTCAATGATAGAAAAGTTTACCGTAACCGTCCACTAGCACAAATGCCATCCCTCGGTGATTATGTGAATATTGGAGATACTAATTTTGTGTTTGGGAGGGGTACTCTCCACAATCTTCGGATAGTGTGCAAATTAATTTATTTAGTCACTCCTTAGTGTCTGTTCATAAAGACAGTGTTTTGAACGATTTCGAGGCTCGCGAAGTTGGAAAAAATAAGGAGTCCGTCAACTGACGGATGACTGTTTTTTGCAGCGAGCATAACGAAGAAATCGGGCATTCTGGAGAAACACTAATTAAGCCGAGCAATCAATTCGGTATATAAAGCGGTTAGCTGAGGTTCGGCAACAGCAGCAGCAGCTAATATTTCATCTAATCCAACTGGCTTTAAATTATCTGGGTCGCATTCGTCGGTAAGTACAGAAATAGCACAGCATGGTAATTCCATGTGATTGGCAACAATCACCTCTGGCACGGTACTCATTCCAACTGCATCTCCACCAAGTAGTTTAATCATTCGGTATTCTGCTTTGGTTTCGAGGTTTGGACCAGTAACCGGAACATATATTCCTTCGTTTAATAAAATACTTTTTTCAACTGCAATTTCTCTTAATAATGTGTTTAATTTTTTGGCATAAGGTTCACTCATGTCTGGAAAACGGGGACCAAAATCATCAAAATTTTTACCTATTAATGGATTGCTTGGATATAAATTAATGTGGTCGGTAATTAGCATTAACGTACTTTTTTTGAAGGCTAAATTTACGGCTCCTGCAGCATTAGAAATGAGTAAGTTTTGTATTCCTAAAAGTTTCATCACTCGAATGGGGAAAGTTATTTCTTTCATGTTATACCCTTCGTAATAATGAAAACGTCCTTGCATCACCAGTACTTTTTTGCTTTTTACTGTTCCATAAATCAATTTTCCATGGTGAGATTCGACCGTAGAAACTGGAAAATGAGGAATTTTATCGTAGTCAATTTCTTTAATTACCTTAATTTCCTTTACTAAACCTCCTAATCCGGTACCTAAAATAATTCCAATTTTTGGAGCTTCAATTCCTTGTGATTGGAGAAATGTGGTGGTTTCTTTTATTTTAGTTAGCATAGCAAAAAGTTCATAATGTTAAAAGTAGAAAGTTTGTAAAGTTAAATTAATCTAGTTCATACTTTCTACTTTAAGAACTTAGTTTACCTTTCTTCCTTTGGCTTTTGTAGTAGAAGTTTTGTAGTCTTTAATTTTTTTCATTTCAAATTTAAGGTAAGCTCCTGCCCCTCCTGGCATAATATAATATACTTTGCCGCCAAAATTAATTTTACCTTTTCCATCGGTCCATTCGGCACCCATTAAATTATATCTTCCTCTATTATTTGGGTCACCAAAAATCAAATATTGATCATCAGAATCAAAAAAGCTAACCGCCAATTTATTGTCATCCAGTACTTTTACACAAACACCAGGTGTTTTTCCATCAACAGTAATGTTATCTAAACTGGCAGAAGTAGAAATAATTAATTTTCCATCTTTATCTAATTCTTGAGAATTTTGACCTGCTTCTCCACGCTGCAACATAATATCGCTAGAAACATAAAACTGCATTTTTTTTAATTTAGCTTCATCTAAATTGTACTGCGTTCTTACTGTGTTGGTAAAAGGAATGGTGTTCTGACATGAGCTAAAAATAGCTACAACTCCTACAGAAAGGATGAGTATAGATTGATTTAATAAGTTTGATTTCATTTTATATATATTTTTAAATAAGCCATTAATAATTTAACAAAAATTGTTCCAAACAAAAATATTCATTTTTTTTAAATCACCAACAAATTACATCCTCGGATATCACTATTATCAAATCTACCTAAAACTTCAAATTCATTTGCGGTTATTTTTTTACCTAAATCTTGAGTTGCAATAAAGCTGCAGGAGTAGATGTTTGCTAAATCTATTACGTTAATTCCTCCAGTTTTGTTATTTTCAACACTACTTAAAGGGTCGTTAATGTCTCTCACTACTATTTTCATCCAATTGGGTGTTGTAAAAATTCCATTTCCTTTGGAGTATGCTTGAGATAAGAGTTCTGTCATTCCATATTCCGAATGAATTTCGGATACATTAAAACTCTTTTTATAGATACCATGCAGTTCGGAGCGAGTTAATTCTTCTCTTCTTCCTTTCATACCACCAGTTTCCATAATAATGAGTTGACTCAAATCCAGTTGATATCTTTCGGCTAAATCGAGCAATGCAAAAGAAACACCAATTAATAGCGTTTTTTGCTCATTTTTAATCAATTTTTGTAGATTTTTAACCAATTTTTGCTCATTTTTGAGAAAAAACCCACTTTTTGGATGTTTGCTTAATTGAATTAATTGTTCAACCATATAAACTAAAGAGGAACCTTCTCTTTCTAAATAAGAAGGAAGTAGTGCTAACACGCAATAATCTTCAATGTTTCCATAAAATTGTTGGAAAGCTTTTGTAAAGCTAATTTCATATAACTCAATAGCTTTCACAAAATGTTTACTTGGAGTCATTCCCGTTGTTCCACTACTTAAAAAAACTTGTTCTGGCTCAAATATTCCAGTTTTTATGGGATGACTTTTAAAAAATTCAATCGGTAAAAAAGGAATTTGTTCGATAGATTTAATTTCTTGGGGGTTTATTTTAAGATAATTACAAAATTGTTGATAGATAGGATTATTCGTCCATTGGAAATTAAAAATCTCTAAAGAAACAGTATTAAATTCTTTTTCAGAATTAATATTGAATATAGAAGTAATTGAGTTCAAAAAATTTATTGTAACTTTATCCTATGCAAAAAGTTGTAAAATTAACCATATTATTTGCTTTCATTTTTTCTTTTGGGTGTAAGAAAAATGATACCACTCCTACTCCTCCAAAAATTACTTTTTTAGAGGCACATATTTCGTCCGATAATTCTTATAGTAGTGTCAATTTTGAATTTTTTGATGCTGACGGTGATTTAGGATTAAAACAAGAGGAAAACACAGGAAACCAAGAGTACAACGTTTTTGTAGATTATTTTGAAAAGAACAATGGAGTTTGGGAGTTAAAATCGCCTATTGTTGACAGTACTTATAATTTCGATACCATGTTGTGGGAATATAACACTCAGTATTTTCATGTTCGGATGCCTTATATAGAGAATGAAGCTAAATTATCGTTAGAAGGTGATATAAAAGTACTGTTGTTTTTTAATAATTTTAAATTTACCCAAACTGCCAAAGCCGATACTTTTAGATACGATATTAGTATAAAAGATCGAGCACTTCATTTAAGCAATGTGATTACAACTTCAGAACTAATTATGAATTAGTTTTATACTTTTCTTGAATGTTATTGTAATTTAATACATGTGGTTTCTCATAAATTCAAATAATTTTTAGAACCCACCTTTAGTAAAAACAATAGCGTTCTTAATTGAGAAATAAACAATTAAGAACGCTATTGTGATGTTGGGATAATTAACAGATGAAATTAATCAAGAATTAGTTAATCGAGTTGGTGATTTTATCTATTAAAAAGAAAATTATTCACCATGCAACCATGCTTTTTTCTTTAATAAATTTCCCTCAGTTTCTTTATGATTTTCATCAGAGATGCAACAGTCAACAGGACAAACTAAAGCACATTGTGGTTCATCATGGAACCCTTTACATTCGGTACATTTGTCAGATACGATAAAGTAAAACTCATCCGAAAGAGGAGCATTTTCTTTATCAGCATCAACTTGTCTGCCATCAAGCGTTGTTACCATTCCACTTAATGCTGTTTTTTCTGAATACGACCATTTATTATCTGGTTCGTAAATTGCGTTGTTTGGACATTCTGAAATACATGCATCACAATTAATGCATTCATCTGTTATTCTAATAGCCATGATTTAAAAAATTAAGTTTGTATATTGTCCAAAAATAAAAATATTTCGATAGTTGATTCATGATTTTTATCATTTTTCAATTACTTAGGTGGAACTACATTTGGCTTCCAAAATTTGTATATTTACATTAAATTAGACACAAAAAACTTAAGTTTATGAGTATAGAAAGTATAAAACCAG
>PFUQ01000221.1:1222-6608 GCA_002790175.1 Flavobacteriales bacterium CG_4_9_14_3_um_filter_32_8 | reverse complement strand
GGTATGATGGGTATAGGAACTAACGTGCCTTCATCAAAACTTACGATTGTTGGTGGTGATGTTAATGTTACTGATATTGGAACAGGAATAATTTTAAAATCACCTAATGGAAGTTGTTGGAGAATAACGGTTGGAAATACTGGAACTCTTGTTAGTACATCAATAGTTTGTCCTTAAATTTTATTACCAGAAAACAACTATAGATATTTAAACTCACTCACTCGCTCGGCTGTGCCGAGTGAGTACTATTTATTTTAGTGCCGCTTTAAGCTACTCACTCAAGCAAAATACCAAAATCACATAACATAAATTCCAATATTACATCATCTATTTTGAAGTTATACCGCAACCATCCGTCAGCTGACGGAATCCAGATAGTGTTTCAAAAATTTTCATGGTCTCTAAAAAACTATGAAAATTTTGATGCGAATCAATTTTTAGAACCTACCTTAACTTACTGCTTTAATGCAAAATCAATATAAGTAAATAAATCACTTGGGTGATTATTGATTAATTCATTACTTCTTTCATTACCTAAGCGAACAATTACGAGTTGGCGTTCTGGTATTACAATAATAAATTGACCTTTTATGCCACGGGCATAATATATATCCATGTCTTTATAGTAGGTTAACCATAAGTGATAACCATAAAAATCTACTGGTGTTCCATTTTTATCTTTTAAATAATAGGCAGAACAAGTAGATGCTTCAACATATTTTTCTGTTACAATACGTTTATCATTCCATAAACCACCATTTAAATACAATTGACCAATTCGTGCAAAATCTCTAGCATTGGAGTAAAAACAACAATAGGCTTTTTCTCTACCATCTTTTTTATCTAAACTCCATAAAGCGGCATTTTTAGCTCCAATAGGTTGCCATACTTTTTCACTCATGTATTCAGAAATAGTCATTTTGGTTACTTTCTCTAAAATAAAAGATAAAATAATGGTGTTACCTCCCAAATATCGCCAAGTTTCACCAGGAGTTTCTGTTACTGCATAATCTTCGTTTAATTTTTTAATATCCGTTCCATAATAAGCTTTTGCCATGTGCCCAAATGGGCTAGTATAACTTTCGTCAAAGTTAATACCCGAACTCATCGTTAACAGATTTTTAATCGTTAATTCTGGGTGATTTTTATATTCTGGCAAATAGTTAGCTACAGGGTCATCAATACTATTAATTTTACCCTCATCAATGGCAATTCCAATTAATAAACCAATAAAAGTTTTGGCAACAGAAAAGGAGTTGGTTAGTGAATTTTCATCATACCCATTCCAATATTTTTCGTAAACAATTTTATTGTGTTTAACCACTAAAAATGCAGCTGGGTCAAAAGCCTCAATTTCTTTTAATAAATCTTTGTCATAAATTTTATTATAAAATTCACCTAATTCCCAAGGTTGATATTCGCCAACTGCTACTGTTCTGCTTTCAAAAATAGCATGTTCGTCAATTGATGGACCAGCATGTCCTTTTAAGTAAGTAGAGGAAACAGCTTTAAAAAGATGCGAGTTTCCAGTTACAACGGCAAGTATTGCTACAAGGGCAATAACGATAACAATGCCTAAGAGTACTTTTTTTAGTAGTTTCATCATGGTTAGTTTATAAAGTTATAATTTACGATTTTGGACTTCCATCTTTCCAACATGTCATCCCTCTGTATCTTCCGTCAGCTGAAGGAGAAAGCTAACACTCGATGCCAACCTACGATTTCCGTCTTCCTAAATTTTATGTTAAATTAATAAATTTCTGCAGCAAATAAATCACTAAAATGTTTTTTTAATTTTTGTTTCACTTCATTTACGTCAATCTCCCTATTCAATTCTTTCTGCAAAGAGGTAACTTGTTTATCAGTAATACCGCAAGGTACAATATTATTAAAATAATCGAGATTGGTATTGATATTAAATGCAAATCCGTGCATGGTAACCCATCTGCTGCAACGAACGCCCATGGCACAAATTTTACGTGCTTTTTTTGGAATGTCTGCATCTAACCAAACGCCTGTATAACCTTCATATCTTCCAGCTTCTACTCCATATTCAGCTAAGGTTAAAATTACCATTTCTTCCAAAAATCGAAGATATTTATGGATGTCGGTAAAAAAATAATCTAAATCTAAAATGGGGTAACCAACAATTTGTCCTGGACCGTGATAGGTAATATCTCCACCTCTATTTATTTTGTAAAAAGTGGCACCTTTTTGTTTCAGTAATGCTTCCGAGAGTAGCAAATGACTTTCATTTCCACTTTTTCCTAGCGTGTAAACATGCGGATGCTCACAAAATAATAAATGATTGATGGTTTCAGTTACTACTTTATCTGCTCTACGATTTTCAATTTTTGCATTAACATTGGCATTAAAAAGGACTTCTTGGAAATCCCAAGCTTCTTTGTAATCGATTAACCCTAAATCTTGAAAATGTACTTCTGGCATTAAATTTTAGATAATTCGTTTTTTAAGTTGGTAATCACATCCACTTCGGTTACATCTATGCCTTTTTTCTCTGCTAATAAGTAAGAAATCCAATCTCCTAAATGAATCAAGTATAATGCTTGTTCTAATCGAGTATTTCCTTTCGAAAAAATTTCAATAATTGTGGAAGTATATTTACTGAAAACCGTTTTGTTGATTTCCATTCTTTTTTGCGTCCTAAAATAATCATCCTTATTTCTGAATAGTACAACGGCTAATTTTTCGTTTTTAGTTGTCCAACCAACCAATTCGTTGTGATTCATTTCTGGTATCACATGATGCCAGCATAACATTTTAGCATTTTCATTAATTTGCTGACGGAATCGAACAGCAACACCTTCAAACCATGAATCGGCATAAATAACAGGAATTTTATTAAATAATTTTTCTGTAACCGTTTTAGCCTCAGCAACCATGTTTCCCTCTTCAGCACCAATCAATTTTACAACATTATTCAATTGAGTAACATAGTCGAAGGCAATAATGTGGTAATGTGACAATAGAAAAAACAAAGGAGGAAATGCCAAACCAAATGCAGCTCTTGGAGGATATCCTCCAGGAATTACGATGCTATTGTATTTATTTTTTTGAGCAATCTCCAGCAATTTTCCACCAGAAGTGATACAAGCAATTACTGCATTTTTACTTTCTGCTTGTGCCAACATTTCGATAGATTCTTCGGTATTTCCAGAATAAGAACAAGCAATAACTAAGGTATTTTGATTGACAAAAGCTGGAATTTTATAATCTTTATTAATAACGATTGGACAATTTGCTTTGTCGGCAACCACTTGAGAAATAATTGTTCCTCCAATACCTGAACCTCCTAGTCCACAAATTAATACGTTTTCAATTTTTCCTTTAAAAGGGGTTAAAGCACTTGACTTACTAATGTTGATGGCTTCTGTAATGTGTTGCGTAAAATTTGCTATTAATTCTTTCATGTTTTTTTATAATAGGCTGTAAAAGTAAGAAATTCTAAATTTATAGAATACTAACCTTGATGAAGGATTGGTTATATTTGTCGTTTCATGGAGAATAAAGTTAAAATATTGGTAATTCGTTTCAGTTCCATTGGCGATATAGTGCTGACTTCTCCCATTGTTAGATGTTTAAAACAGCAAGTTGATGGTGAGGTGGAAGTTCATTTTTTAACCAAAAAACAATATTCAGCTATTGTTGAGCATAATCCACACCTTTCAAAAATTCATACCATTACCAAAAGTACCAACGAAATTATCAACGAACTAAAACAAGAACAATTCGATTATGTGATTGATTTGCACAAAAATTTGCGTTCAAAGAGAGTGTTGAAAAACTTAAAATGTTTAGCGTTTACTTTTGATAAAATCAATTTTAAAAAATGGCTTATTACTACTTTTAAAATTAATAAACTTCCCAATATTCATATTGTTGACCGATATTTTGAAGCTGTTCAACTATTGGGTGTAAAAAATGATGGCTTAGGATTAGACTTTTTTATCCCTGAAAAAGATGAAATAAAATTATCCGAACTTCCTATTACGCACCAAAAAGAATACATCGCTTTTGCCATTGGAGCACAACATGTCACTAAAAGATTGCCAACTGAAAAAATAATTTCCATTTGTAAAAAAATAAATCACCCGATTATTTTATTGGGAGGAAAAGAAGATGCAGAAACAGCTCAAAAAATAACAAATGCTGTTGGCAATTTAATTTACAACGCTTGTGGAAAATACAACATCAACCAATCTGCATCATTGGTAAAACAGTGTAAAACATTAATTACGCACGACACAGGATTGATGCACATTGGTGCAGCTTTATGCGTAAAAATAATTTCTGTTTGGGGAAATACTATTCCTGCTTTTGGCATGTATCCTTATTATCCCAACAATCCAGAGAAATATGTTATTATAGAAAACAAAAATTTACAATGCCGACCATGTTCAAAATTGGGTTATGATAAATGCCCTAAAAAACATTTTAAATGTATGAAGGAGATTGATGAGAGGGAAATAGTAGAAAAAGTTTCGAATTTTTGGTTTAGAGTTTGAGATTGTTGGAAGTCGGAAGTTGGAAGTCAGAAGACCGAAGTCGGAAGATAGAAAATCTGCCCGAATAGCTACAGGCGGATGGAATTTGACATTGACAATAACGCTATTCTTTTATCACTTTAAATGTTTGCTGGCTATTTTCTCCAACGTTTAACAAATAAATACCACCCGATAAATTGCCCAATTCAATTATAGTATTTTCTGAGTTGAGTTGCCCCGATAAAACCATTTTACCCATGTTATCAAAAACTGTGTAAAAAGCACCAACTAATTTAGGGTTTACTTTTACAGTAATTTGGTTGGTTGTTGGGTTGGGGAAAACACTAAATTCCGATAGTTCGGTAATTTCAACTACTCCTACAGCTGGGGATAGTTTAACCACCCAGTAATCATAATCACCATGATTACCTGTTACATCTCCATCAGTTGAAGTAGTATAACCAGCGACAATATACCCTCCATCGGCTGTTTGTTGGATGGAGTATGCATAATCACCACCAGTTCCACCTAAGGCTTTCTGCCAATCAATAGCACCCAAATTGGTTAGTTTTACCACCCAATAATCATAATTACCATGATTGCCTGTTACATCACCATTAGTTGATTTAGAAGCTCCAGCAACAATGTATCCTCCATCGGCTGTTTGTTGGATGGAGATTGCCCTCTCACTATTAGTTCCACCTAAACATTTTTGCCAATCAATAGCACCTAAACTATCTAGTTTAACCACCCAATAATCATCAAAACCATGATTGCTTGTTACATCTCCATTGTTTGAATAAGCATATCCAGCAACAATGTATCCTCCATCAGTTGTTTGTTGGATGAACCATGCATAATCCCAGTCATTTCCACCTAAA
>PFUQ01000221.1:0-1209 GCA_002790175.1 Flavobacteriales bacterium CG_4_9_14_3_um_filter_32_8 | reverse complement strand
CAATAGCACCCGTACCAGTTAGTTTAACCACCCAGTAATCCATAACACCATTATTACTTGTTACATCTCCATTAGCTGAACTAGACTTTCCAGCAACCACATACCCTCCATCGGCTGTTTGTTGAATGGCGTACGCATAATCCTGTGAAGTTCCACCCAAAGATTTCTGCCAAGTTATACTGCCAGTGCTATCTAATTTAATCACCCAGTAATCTTGACCTCCATGATTACCAGTTACATCTCCATTGGTTGATTCAGAATATCCAGCAACAATGTATCCTCCATCGATTGTTTGTTGTATGGAACTTGCAAAATCATCACCAGTTCCACCCAAACATTTCTGCCAAGTAATAGTTCCTGTGCTATTTAGTTTAACCACCCAATAATCATTACCGCCATGATTACCTGTTACATCTCCATCAGTTGAAATAGAAGCTCCAGCGACAATGTATCCTCCATCGGCTGTTTGTTGGATGGTGGTGGCACCATCACTACCAGTTCCACCTAAAGATTTTTGCCACTCAATGGTGGGTTGTGCAGTACTACAAAAAGTAGTTATAAATAAAATTGCTGTTAGTAGGGTATTTATCTTTTTCATGGTGTTTAGTTTATCGTAAGAACTTTACGAAGCTATTGAAAATTAAATAATTAGGCAACTAAAAATCCGTTTATCTTTCATGATACTTTTATAAAAGTTCACACCCTATTATTTTTTATTAAATACAATAAAAAACATTAACTTTGTTTTATGAATTCATCAGTAAAAGATAAATCGTCCTTACTTCAATTACTTCGGAACCATCAACCTGAAATTTTAAATTTTGGCGTAGAACGAATAGGGTTATTTGGTTCGTTTGTTAGAAACGATATGAAAAATGAAAGTGATGTTGATTTTCTTGTTGAATTTAAGAAAGGAAAAAAGAACTATGATAACTTTATTGGATTAGCTTATTATTTACAAGAACTATTAGGAAGAAAAGTAGAGTTACTTACGCCAAGATCCATGAGTCCATACATAGGTCCTAAAATTATGAAAGAGATAGAGTATGTTGTCGCTGCGTGAGTTTCTATATCATATTTTAGATGAAGTTAATTATGTGTTGAAACATACAGATAATTTGACTGAAAATAATTTTTTGGAAGATGAAACTTTAACACGAGCTGTAGTTAGAAGTCTGGAAATTATTGGAGAAGCAACCAAAAAATTAC
>PFUQ01000086.1:6609-11113 GCA_002790175.1 Flavobacteriales bacterium CG_4_9_14_3_um_filter_32_8 | reverse complement strand
GAGAAACAAAAAAACTTTGCGGCTTTTCCCTCGTTAGCCATCGGGATTGCGTGAAACAAAAAATAAAAGTGTGATAATTTCTAATGACTGAGAACTGCCGACTTTACAGACAGACAAATTAACAAGAAAGTATTTCTGCTAGATTGATTAACTCCATATTAATATTAGTATGGTGTTTAATAGCTTTTGCAAAAGGAGTAAACACAATTTCCTTATTAACAATGCCAACCATCACATTTGTTTTATTATTGATTAATGCATTAACAGCTGCATTTCCCAATCTACTTGCCAAAACTCTATCCATCGCAGAAGGACTTCCACCTCGTTGAATATGACCAAGAACAGTAACTTTAGAATCATATTGAGGGCATTTTTCTTTCACTTTTTTAGCAATTTCGTAAGCTCCACCTAACTCTTCACCCTCGGCAACAATAATTATCATACTTTCTTTATGGTTTCTAGTATTGCTTTTTAGTTTTTTAATTAGTTCATTAACATAGGTTTGTGTTTCTGGAATTAAAATAGCCTCAGCTCCAACGCCAATACCACTTCGTAAAGCTATAAAACCAGCATCTCTTCCCATTACCTCCACTAAAAATAAACGATTATGAGAACTTGCAGTATCTCTAATTTTATCAACAGCTTCTACAACTGTGTTGATGGCAGTGTCGTAACCAATTGCGAAGTCGGTACCAAACAAATCGTTATCGATGGTGCCAGGAATTCCAACAAAAGGAATGTTAAATTCTTGATTAAAAATTTTAGCACCCGTAAATGTTCCATCACCACCAATGGCAACTATCCCATCTAATTCAAATTGTTGAATACTTTTAAAAGCTTTTTTTCTTCCTTCTACTGTTTTAAATTCTTCACTTCTCGAACTTTTTAAAATAGTACCTCCACGTTGAATAATGTTGCTTACCCCAGCAGATTCCATTTTATCAATAGCTCCATTAATTAAACCTTTGTATCCTTCATGAATTCCAAAAGCTTCAATTTTATTGTAGATACAAGTTCTAACAACAGCTCTAATTGCTGCATTCATTCCTGGAGCATCTCCTCCTGATGTAAAAACGCCTATTTTTTTCATTTTATTTTGTTAATTCTTCAATTCTATTTTTTCTTTCAATAGAATAATTGTTGTCTGTATTGGCTAAATAGTTTAATAGTTCTAAAGTACTATTTTTATGTTGCTTATTTGTTGGGTTTAGTAAATAGTTGTGATAAAGAACATCTTCCAATAATTTAAAATGGATAATTGTAAAGTGGTGTTTTTCTACTAATGTTGGTATTAACAACAGAGAAGGAATAGTTAAAATAGCTGTTAAATCTACTCCTAAATAGTCAGTTGAAAAATCGTTCAATTGATTTTTAGCTTCAGCTGGTTTTAAATCGTTTTTTAGATGCAAAACTGCTGCTAACACTTTTGCCAATTCATCGAAGTAGCGAGGTATGTAATCTTTTCTAATCAATTAATTTGGGATTATTAGTAAAATATTAACCCAACTTATTCTTCACTCATAGGTGGACGTTGTTCTGTTGGTGAATTAACTAATTTATGAATTTTTTTGGTGCCGCTATACATTTCGTATTTCATTAATCTACATTCTAAATTTCCGTTAAAGAGTTTTATTTTTCGAGATGGTCTTAAACCTACTTGTTTTAAAGCATTCATGTTAGAACTGATTAACCACGCATTCCAACCATTATACCTTGCTTTTAAATTATCACCAAAAGCTTTGTACAAACCATCTACATTATCGCCAATACGTTCGCCATAAGGTGGATTAGAAATAATAACCCCTTTAAGTTGAGGAGCATCAAAATCTACAAAATCTTTTTTATGAAGTTCAATTTTATCGGTTAATCCAGCCGATGCAATGTTTGCCCTACTCATTCCCAATACTCTACCATCAATATCAATTCCAATAATTTTAAATTTAAAATCGATTTCTTCATCTAAAGCTTCATCAGCAATAAGGTTAAAAAGAGCCTCATCGTAGGTTTTCCAATTCATAAACCCAAAAACAGCTCTATTGATGTTGGGTGGAATATTACAGGCAATCATAGCTGCTTCTATTAGTAATGTTCCAGATCCGCACATCAAATCTATAAAGTTAGATTGTTTATCCCAACCACTCAATAAAATTAATCCAGCTGCTAAATCTTCTTTCATAGGAGCCAAACTCATGCTCTCTCTATAACCACGTTTAAATAAAGGGTCACCAGAACTATCTAGGCTAACGGTACATTTGTTATCTGCAGAAATATGTAAGTTAATTCGTATATCTGGATTATCAGTATTTACATCTGGTCGTTTATTAAATTTATCCCTAAAACGGTCGGCAATGGCATCTTTTGCTTTTAAAGCTGCATATTTTGTATGATTATATAAAGGAGAAAAAACAGTAGAATCTATGGCAAAGGTTTGGTTTACATTAAAAATAAATTCCCATTCTAGTTCTTTAATTTTTTGATACAATTCGGCGTCACTTTTAATGGTAAACTCTTTAAAAGGAACAATTAATCGACTAGCTGTTCTGAGCCATAAATTTGCTTTGTATAGTATTTCTTTATTGCCGAAGAAAGTAACTGCTCGATTACCTTTTTCAACGTCTTTTACACCGAGAACTTTTAATTCGTCTATTAATACATCTTCTAAACCAAAGGATGTTTTAGCAATGATTTGAAATGATTTGTTGTTAATCATAACACAAAGATAAGATAAAGCGAGAAAACCATTAATTTTTTTTAGTTGTTTAGAAGTATTAAACAATACTCCTATATTTGACCTCCTAAAAAAAGGAGAGAATCATTTTTATTAATAAATGATAATGATAACAAAAAGGGCAATAATTGGTAGAATTGAAAAAGTAGATTTACCAGATTTGGAGTTATTTGGTATTGATGCTAAAGTTGATACGGGAGCCTATTCTTCTGCGATACATTGTCATTACATTAAAGAAAATTATGAAGAAAAAATAGTATCTTTTAAATTATTGGATCCATCTCACCCCAATTACAATAATAAAGAAATAAAACTTACTGATTATGCAAAAGTAAAAGTGAAAAGTTCATCAGGAACTTCACAAAATCGTTATAAGATTAATACAACGATTATCATAGGCAACAAAAGTTACAAGACTAATTTTACATTAACCAATCGGAGTAAAATGAGAAACCCCATATTGTTGGGAAGAAAGGTCTTTAGTAAACGATTTTTTGTTGATGCTTCTCAAAAATATATATTGAATAAATGATTACAAATAAAAAATTAAAGATAGTGATACTATCAAGAAATGCAGATTTATATTCTACCAAAAGGTTGGTTGAAGCTGCTGAACAAAGAGGTCATGAAGCGATGGTGATTGATCACGCCAAGTGCTCTGTATTGATGGAAAAAAGCAAACCAGCTATCATGTATAATGGAGAATTTCTTCATAAAACAGATGCTATTATACCTAGAATTGGTGCTTCTGTTACCTTTTATGGAACAGCCATTGTTCGGCAATTTGAAATGATGAATGTATTTTCTACTTCCGAATCACAAGCAATTACTCGTTCACGAGACAAATTACGAAGTTTACAATTATTATCTAGAGAAGGCTTGGGAATTCCAAAAACAGTTTTTGCCAAACACCCCAAAAATTTAGATGTAGAAGGACTTATTGAAAATGTAGGAGGAGCACCATTAATTATTAAAATACTGGAAGGAACACAAGGATTAGGAGTTGTTTTAGCAGATACTACCAACTCCGCTAAATCTATGATTGAAGCATTTTCGGGTATAAAAACCAACATCTTAATTCAAGAATTTATAAAAGAATCCAGAGGTGTTGATATCAGGGCTTTTGTGGTGAATGGAGAAGTTGTTGGAGCAATGGAAAGGAGAGGGAAGGAAGGTGAGTTTCGTTCCAACTTACACCGTGGAGGCAAAGGAACGATTATTCAATTAACAAGAAAGGAAACAAATACTGCGTTAAGAGCAGCAAAAGCTCATGGTTTATCTATTGCAGGAGTTGATATGCTTCGTTCTTCTCGTGGTCCATTGATTTTAGAAGTTAATTCTTCACCTGGTTTACAGGGAATTGAAGGAGCAACTCAAGTTGATATTGCAGGAAAAATCATAACTTTTATTGAGCAGAATGTTACTAAAAGAATAAAAAGAAATCTTCATATTAAATGATATTTTATGCCAGAAATTATAACAATTGCGGGACATTCTGTTGAAGTAGGAAAACATGTAAAATTAGATTTACAAGTTGCAAAATTACCTTCCAATACCACTATAAATATTCCTGTTCATGTTTATAGAGGTAAAGAAGATGGTCCAGTGTTATTGTTAATGGCAGGAATGCATGGTGATGAAATTAATGGAACAGAAATTATTAGAAGAATGATTGTAGGGAAAACTATTTTTCCAAAAAAAGGTACCGTCATAGCCATTCCCATCTTAAATATTTATGGATTTCTAAATTACTCACGTGAAGTACCAGACGGTAAA
>PFUQ01000086.1:0-6595 GCA_002790175.1 Flavobacteriales bacterium CG_4_9_14_3_um_filter_32_8 | reverse complement strand
CCACAAATTAGATGTAAAATAGATATAGAAACTCAATACAATATGGCAATGGCATTTAATGCTCCAATGATATTAAATGCCAAACTAAGAGATAAATCGTTACGAAAAGAAGCCACTTTAAAAGGGAAACCTATTATTGTGTATGAAGCAGGTGAATCTATGCGAATGAATGAACATGCAATTGAGGAAGGAATTATAGGAACTATGCGAGTGATGAACTATTTAGGCATGACGAATCACTCTATAGAAAAAAAAATTGATTCAATTATTTTTCAAAATACGCAATGGTTAAGGGCTAATCGTTCGGGTATTTTTAGAAGTCACGTTAAACCAGGGGATAAAATTCATCGCAACCAATTATTGGGTGTAATAACCGACCCTTTTGGTGAGTTAGAGTTGAAAGTAAAATCTCCTAAAAGCGGCTATATTGTTGGGTTGAGTTATTCTCCAGTAGTGAGTCAGGGAGACGCTTTAATTCATATCGGATTGGTTTAGTAAATTTTTGTTTGAGTTAAAGAAACCAAAAGGAAGAACGACAACATTGGAAAAACCTTTATTACCAAAAAATAAATAATAATTATTAGATTTGAATATTAATTTTTGTTTTAGAATGAAAAAACTCAAAAAAATAACTGTTCTACTATTAATAGCATTTTTTCCATTAATTGGTAAATCGCAATTTAAAGCATCTGTTGGAGCGGAGATTACTTCTGCTCTTGGCGACTTTAGTAATCTTGTTTCTGTCGGCTTTGGATTGTCTGGCGGAGCAGAATATAATTTTACAGATAAGTTTGGCATTACCGCTCAATTAGGCTATATTTATTTATTTCCCGAAGAACAGTATGCTTCAGCCTATATGTTACCAATGCAAGGTGGTTTTAAGTTTTACATTGAAAGTAAGGAAAATGGACCATATATGGTTCCTATTATTGGAGTACATAAACTTAGCATAACCACTAAAGATTTTGTAATTCAAGGACAAACCATACCTGGAATAACTGTTGCCAAAACAAATGTAAGTTATGGTTTTGGTATGGGTTATCTATTTACGGCAAAATTTGACTTTTCTGTCCGGTATAATATTATTTCTGATGATGATGGTAATACTAGCAGTTACTTTGGGTTAAGACTTGCCAGAGAATTTTAATTGAAAAATCATCCAACAGTTTCTATTCCATGTAGTTATTCAAGGAGATGCATTAATTCATATTGGGTTGGTTTAGTAGTAAAAATATTATTAAAAGTGAAGATTATTTGTTACTTTAGATGAGTGAAAAAACTACTTTTCATATTGATTACTTGTTGTTGCATTTATACGATAAGTTATATTGTGTTTAGAAGCAACAATATTGAAGTATGGGATAAAGATAATAAAGAGTATGTTATATTTCCTAAGTCTAAAAAGTGGGTATATTATTTATATCGACCAGCAACTTATATTGACAGTAAGATAACTTCAATGAGGTTCCATATTGGAAAACATCAAGATTAAAATGAAAAACTTTCTAATCATATCATTTTTGCTACTTGTTGGAGGCTATGGGTTTGGGCAGAATGGACAAACTAATGACAGTCTTGAATTTAGTCTAACCATTCATGTTGTGGATTTAGAAACAGAGGAGGCTTTACCCTGTGTTACTATTACTATCATTGGAACAGATGGCTCCTTACGAAAATATACTCCTCGTGAGGGCGAGAAGTTAGACTCCATTCCTTTAAAACCAGAAACTTCTTACTCAATTGTTATTGAGTTGGACGGCTACTTAACCATAAGAGGAAAGGAGACAACCGTAGGGTTAACCCAATCAAAGAAATTTCTGCACGAGTACGCTATCCAGCCATTTATGGAAATTATTATTAAATTGCCAAAAGTTGAATTTGAACATAACAAATTTAAATTAGAAGTAGCGATGCTTGATTCATTGAATTATATGAGTCAAATTATGATAGAAAACCCAACCATTGTAGTAAAAGCTGTTGCCTTCCAAGATTCCACCGAAAAAAAAGGAATTAGTTTACTACGAGCAGAAGATGTTATAAAAGGAATGATTAAATTAGGAATTGCACCTGAACGTTTGGTTGTAGCTGACAACGGAATTGACCCCTATATTGTAAGTGTAAAAAATCGAAATCCATGCAAACCTCCAACATCGAGAACAATTAATTGTCGGTGCGTGCTCTTTATGGTAGTTTCTGACGACTACGTCCCTCCTAAATAATCATCTCCTCCTCATCCTAAACTCCTTTTACTTTTTTGAAGATTTCTGAACCATCATAATATAAACTCAAATAAATCTTTCTATGGTCTTATATTTTGACAATCTTGTTCAATAAAAATTAAGAATCCTACCCACTCGCTCGGCTTTGCCGAGTGAGTAATATCATGGTTGTTTTTAACAATTTTACCATTCATCTACTTTAAAATTACTTTCATTATTTGCACTACTAAACGCATAACTTTCGGCATTGGTTACACAACCATTTTTAATAGGATTATTATGAATATAATCTACTTTTTGGTCGAAAATAACAGCATTAAACAATTCCGTTGGATGACTAGTTTTTTGCCAAAATTGATAAGTTGTATTTTGTTTTTTAAATTTTGCATGATATTTAAAAAGGTGCAATAACCAATCTTTTCTGCTTTCGTTGGCATTATTTTCAATGTCTTGTATAATTTTTTTAGCAGTAAAACTTTTAAAATCTCTAATCACTTCATTTAATTTTCCCTCTTTTTGTCGTGCAATTAAGTGAATGTGGTTGCTCATTATTACATAAGCAAAAACTTCAAGTTGTTTGTGCTTTCTACAAAATTCTAAACTTTCAAAAATAATATCACAATAATTTTGCCTTGTAAAAACATCAATCCAACCCACAACTGTAAAAGTAAGGAAGTAAGGATATTCGGTAGTTGCTTTTCGTTTTTCTGACATAACTCACTATCAAAGATAGTTAAAATATTGCTCACTCGGCACAGCCGAGCGAGTGGATCGAAAACATCAAGATTAAAATAAAAAACCTACTCATCATATTTTAAAAGAAGCTTCTCAACTTGTCGGGATGATCCCGCATTGAGCGGGACGATCTCACGCCCCCAGACCTGCACATTAACCTGGCTATGCTACATCTCGAAAAAAAATATTTTAAGCCAATATTATTCCTATTTTTGGATTCAAAATTATAAAAATAAAACTTTTGAAAAATAGCTTACTGATACTTTTTAGCTTCCTCTTTGTTTTTCATTCAGATGTTTTTAGTCAAAAAAAGTACACCATTAGTGGCTATGTTAAAGATAAAGCTAATGGCGAAAATTCTGTTGGTGCTTCGATATATATTAAAGAATTACTAAAAGGAAATACATCAAGTACCTACGGTTATTATTCTATTACTATCGAAGAAGGTGAATATACCATAGTTGTTTCCTACATGGGATACAAAGACATAGAGCAGAAAATTTCACTTCATAAAGACTTGCGAATCAATTTCGAAATCGAAGAGGATGTGATAACCACCGAAGAGTTTCAGGTAATTGGAGAGCGAGAAGACCAAAATACCAACGAAGCCAAAATGAGTACAGTAGAGTTGGAGGTGGAACAGATAAAATCGTTACCTGCAATTTTTGGTGAAATAGACATTTTAAAAACCATCCAATTATTGCCTGGTGTTCAATCGGCTGGAGAAGGAAATTCTGGCTTTTATGTGAGAGGTGGAGGTCCCGATCAAAACTTAATTTTATTAGATGGAGCAACTATTTACAATGCTTCCCACTTATTTGGTTTTTTCTCCGTTTTTAATGCTGATGCTATTAAAGATGTAGAGTTAATTAAAGGAGGAATGCCTGCTGAATTTGGAGGACGATTATCTTCCGTTTTAGACATCACCATGAACGATGGGAACTTTAAAGAATATAAAGTAGATGGAGGAATCGGTATAATTTCCTCTCGTTTAACCATTCAAGGTCCAATCAAAAAAGATACCGCCTCCTTTATTATTTCTGGAAGACGAACTTATTTAGGTGAGATTATACAACCTTTTATCAGCGATTCTTCAAAATTTAAAGGAAGTAACTACTATTTTTACGACCTAAACGCCAAATTTAATTGGATTGTTTCTGAAAAAGATAGGCTTTATTTGAGTGGCTATTTTGGAAGAGATGTATTCACATTTAAAAATTCCGATGATGGTTTTGGCATGAGTACTCCATGGGGAAATACGATTGCTTCGTTGAGATGGAATCATTTATTTAATAATAAATTATTTTTAAATACTTCAGTTATTTATACCGACTATCAATTTGAAGTTGGTTTAGAGCAAGACCAATTTGAGTTTAGGTTATATTCTGGTGTTACGGATTGGAATGCAAAACTTGATTTTAATTATTTACCATCCATCTTACACAACGTGAAATTTGGAGCAAACTATATTTTTCACAAATTTGTTCCAAGTAATGCCTCTGCAAAATCTGGTGAGGTGGATTTTAATACAGGTGATATCATTATCAATTATGCTCATGATGCTGCTTTTTATGCTTCCGATGATTGGGATGTGACTGAAAAATTAAAAGTTCATGGCGGTTTACGTTACTCTTTGTTTCAGCAAATAGGACCATTTAAGCGTTACAATAACGATGAATTTGGAAATCCAAAAGATACCACTGTTTATGATAAAGGAGAAGCTGTTAAGTTATACCAAGGTTTAGAACCACGATTTACCATGAGGTATAACATTAATAACCAATCGTCGGTTAAAGCTTCTTATACTCAAAATTATCAATACATCCATTTAGCTTCTTTTGCTTCAGTTTCATTACCCACCGATGTTTGGGTGCCGAGCACAGATTTAGTTCAACCTCAATTTTCTACTCAATATGCAACTGGATATTTTAGAAACTTTAAAGAAAATAAATTTGAAAGTTCTGTTGAAGTGTATTATAAAACAATGGAAAATCAAATTGAGTATAGCGATGGAGCTTTACCAAAAGATAATGCAGGTAATAATGTGGATAATGCTTTTACCTTCGGGAAAGGTTGGTCTTATGGAGCAGAATTATTTTTTAAGAAAAAATTTGGAAAAGTAAATGGTTGGGTGGGTTATACGTTATCTTGGACCAAAAGACAATTTGACGAATTAAACAATGGCGAAGTGTTTTTTGCAAAATACGACAGAAGACACGATGTTTCTATTGTTTTTACTTATGATATTTCTAAACGATTAACATTAGGTGCAACTTGGGTTTATGCAAGCGGAAATGCTATTACATTACCAGTTTCTAGGTATGTCATCCAAGGTCAAATAGTGAGTGAATATGGCGATAGAAATTGGTATAGAATGGACGCTTATCATCGAATGGATTTATCGCTAACCTTGAAAGGAAAAGAAACTAAAAAGTTTAAATCAAGTTGGAATTTTTCGGTTTACAATGTTTACAACCGACAAAACCCATATTTTATTTATTTTGCTAATGAGGGAGATGTTAGTGCTGGAACTTTAAATGTACAAGCCAAACAAGTCTCTTTGTTTGGAATTATTCCTTCTATAGCTTGGAATTTTAGTTTTTAAAAAAATAAATATGAAAAAAATTAAGAAGTATATAATTCTCATTTTGCCCTTGTTTTTATGGTCGTGCGAAAAAGACATTGATATTGAATTAAAAACAAACGATGAAAAAATAGTTGTTGAGGGAGCTATTGAACAAGGAATTCCACCAATGGTCATCTTGACTAAATCTGTTGGTTTTTTTGCTCCAACAGATTTAGAGTCTTATAAAAATTCATTTATAAAAAATGCGATAATAACAGTTTCTGATGGAACAACTTCTGTTGTGCTAGATACTTTTAGTATTCAAGGATATACGGTTTATTCAACATTAAATTCAGCAATTTTTGGACAAGTGGGTAAAACCTATCATTTAGAAATAAAAGCACTAGGCAAAGTTTTAACATCAACAACAACAATCCCAGTTCCTCAACAAATAAATAGTTTTTTTTATAAAGACCAACCGGGTTATTCGAATTATGGATATTTATGGTTTAATCAAACCGACCCACCAGAATATGGAAATGCTTATCGAATTTTCACACAAAGAAAAGGAAAGGATATTCGATTTCTTCCTGCAGATGGCTCTGTTTGGGACGATCATTTAATCAATGGATTAACCTTTGAAGCCTTTATTTGGAGAGGTCATGAACCCAATTCTACTGTTGAAGAAGACATTAATGAAACTTCACAATATTACCATCAAGGAGATACCATCTATATAAAATTTTGTACCATCGATTTGCCTCATTTCGATTTTTGGGAATCTTTTGAAACAGCTGCATTTAACGATGGAAATCCTTTTGCAGCTCCTACAACGATAAGAACGAATATAGAAGGTGGTGCATTGGGAATTTGGGGTGGTTATGGGGTAACTTATGATACTATTGTAGCTGTAGATTAATGAATATCGTTAATGTAAATTTTAAAAAAAAATAATTGCCGCAATATCATTCAAAAAAATTAATTTTAGTCTCTCAATTAAAATAAGAATATGTCGGAAAAAATAGAAAAAGTAAAATGTTTAATAATAGGATCTGGACCTGCTGGTTATACAGCA
>PFUQ01000040.1 GCA_002790175.1 Flavobacteriales bacterium CG_4_9_14_3_um_filter_32_8 | reverse complement strand
TAATAAAAGCTCAATTACCATCTAATATTATGCTACATAGTTTGTTTTTGCGAGAAACCCCCAACTCTTTTGCTGAGTGGTTTGCTGAAGATAATGAATAATTTATTAAATTTATTTTTTGTTTCTTTTCATTTTGTATCTTTACAATCAACTAATTAAAAGTGTTGTAAAACATAAATAACTATAATGAAATGAAGAATGATGAAAATAATTTTTAATTAATCATTATTCAATTATCAATAATCATTCAATAAAATGTCACGTTATCACCAATTAGGTAAAATACCTCATAAACGACACACTACTTTTAAAAAAGAAGATGGAAGTTTGTATCAAGAAGAATTGTTTGGGACAGCAGGTTTTGTGGGTAGGTCATCTTTAATTTACCATCTTTATCCTCCAACAGTTGTTAGTGAAATAAAACAAGTAAGCGACTTAACTCCAAAAATTGCCATCGAAAAAAACATGAAAGCATTGAGTTTTCAAGGTTTTTCGTTGCCACAAACAGAAGATTATTTAGAAAGTAGAAAAGTTCTTTTTGTCAATAACGATTTAAAAATAGGCTTAGCTGCTCCAAAATCGTTTTCTGCAAATTATTTTTATAGAAACAGCGATTCAGATGAAATGCTATTTATACATGTAGGTTCAGGAACATTAAAAACAATGTATGGTAATTTGAACTTTAAGTATGGAGATTATTTAATCATACCAAAAGGAACCACCTACCAAATTGATTTTGATACCCAAGAAAATAGAATATTATTTATTGAATCTGCTGGAGCCATTACTACTCCTAACCGATACAGAAATAATTATGGTCAACTGTTAGAACATTCTCCTTTTTGTGAACGAGATTTTAGGTTACCTGAAAACTTAGAAACGCATGACGAAAAAGGGCAATTTAAAATTTTATCCAAAAAACAAAATATCCTTTGGGAATATACCCACGAAAATCACCCTTTTGATGTAGTAGGTTGGGATGGGTTTAATTATCCGTATGCGTTTTCTATTTTCGATTTTGAACCCATAACAGGTAGGGTTCATCTTCCTCCACCAATTCATCAAACTTGGGAAGCACCTGGTTTTGTAGTCTGTTCATTTGTTCCAAGAATGTACGATTATCATCCGCAAGCAATTCCATCACCTTATCATCATAGTAATATCGATTCGGAGGAAATATTATATTATGTGGATGGAGATTTTATGAGTAGAAACAATATCCAAAAAGGACAAATCACTTTACATCCTGGAGGAATACCTCATGGTCCACATCCTGGAGCCATTGAAAGAAGTGTAGGAAAAAAGGAAACAGAAGAACTGGCGGTGATGATAGACCCCTTTAGTCCAATGATGATTACTGAAGATGCCATGAAATTACAGGTAGCTGATTATTATAAATCTTGGAATCATTAATATTTTTTGAAATGAAACAAATAAAAAACGTAGAATACGGATTAGAAAAAATATTTGAAGGAGCACAAGACTTTCTCCCTTTATTAGGTACCGATTATGTTGAATTATACGTAGGAAACGCCAAACAAGCAGCTCATTTTTATAAAACGGCATTTGGTTTTCAATCACATGCTTATAAAGGTTTAGAAACAGGATGTAAAGAATATTCATCCTATGTATTAAAACAAGATAAAATTCGACTGGTGTTAACAACACCTTTAAACTCCCAATCTCCTATTAATCAACATTTAACTAAACATGGTGATGGCGTAAAAGTGATTGCTTTATGGGTGGAAGATGCTACAAAATCGTGGAAAGAAACGACCAGCCGAGGTGCAAAATCTTTTATGGAGCCAACTACAGAAAAAGATGAATATGGCGAAGTAGTTCGTTCTGGAATCCATACCTATGGAGAAACAGTTCATATTTTTGTGGAACGAAAAAATTATAACGGAGCCTTTTTACCAGGCTATCAAAAATGGGAGTCGGAATATAATCCTACTTCAGTTGGATTGAAGTTTATCGACCACATGGTTGGAAATGTGGGTTGGGGAGAAATGAATCAATGGGTAAAATGGTACGAAGAGGTAATGGGTTTTGTTAATTTTCTTTCCTTTGATGACAAGCAAATTCATACGGAATACTCTGCTCTGATGAGTAAAGTGATGAGCAATGGAAATGGACGAATTAAATTCCCTATCAATGAACCAGCAAAAGCTGCAAAAAAATCTCAAATTGAAGAGTACATTGATTTTTATGAAGGACCAGGAGCACAGCACATTGCTGTTGCCACAGATAACATCATCACAACTGTAAAACAATTACGAGAAAGAGGAGTGGAATTTCTATCAACACCTCCAGAAGAATATTATAAAGCAGTTCCTTCAAGATTAGACAAGCATCACCATATTTTACAAGAAGATATTGTGGTTTTAAAAAGTCTTGGTATTATGATTGATGCAGATGAAGAAGGATATTTATTGCAAATATTCACCAAACCAGTAGAAGATAGACCTACTTTATTTTTTGAAATCATTCAACGAATGGGTGCTAAAGGTTTTGGAGCTGGTAATTTTAAAGCTTTATTTGAATCTATTGAAAGAGAGCAAGAAAAAAGAGGAACATTATGATGAAATGAGAAAGGTGAAAGATGAAAAAAAAACTTAGCGTTCTTTGCGGTTAAAATTAAACGCCAAGAATTTAAAGAAATCGCAGAGAAAAGAAGAAAAAACTAAAAAAGAATAAAAAGAAAGTAGAAAAATAAAACAAAATAAAATGAAAAAAAATAAAATAGTAGCACTAGCAATTATTGCTTTTCTAATTCTAGTTCCATTTCAATGGGCATATTTTGATATTTCTATAAAAACGCAGTTAGCACAAGCCATAACAATGGCTATAGTGATAATTGGAGCAGTAATAGCCATCTTAATTTTTAATAAAAAATCTGATGAGGCTTCTCATTAAAAGATAATATTAATTAAGCATGCCATACGGGATAAATTTTCGCATAGTTAAATAAAGAGTGCAGTAAACCCGAATATCTTAAACGGAATCACTTCCTACTTCGGTCTTCTGACTTCAAACAAAAAATAATGTACGAATACAACTCGGTTGACTTTAAGCTACATTATTTTTTTAATCAGTCTTAATCGGTGAGTATAAAGTCCTGTGTCCACATTAAAAATGCCTTGGTGGTCGAGTTTATCTATTCTAACTTTACCAGAAGCATGAATAATGCGATTGTCGTCTAAGACAATCCCAACATGAATGATATTGCCTTCCTCATTATCAAAAAAAGCCAAGTCGCCACTTTCGGATTCTTCTACAAAACTCAACGTTTGTCCTACTTCCGATTGCTTTGAAGCATCACGAGGCAATTGAACACCATTTAATTTATAGATAATTTGTGTAAAACCAGAACAGTCTATACCAAAAGGAGAACGTCCACCCCATAAATAAGGAGTATTGATGTACATCATGGCATTTGCCACTAAATTATCTTTTGCAATTTTTTTAGCGGTATTAATTGTTTGTCCATCAAAACTAAATTGTTGTTCGGCAAACTTCAACGTTTTTTTAGAAAAATTGGGTAAAGTACTTCCTAATAAAATGGGAGTAATTAATTTAGATTTTTTGTTTTCAACAACATCAACTAATTCATTAGAGACAATGGAAGAATTCATTCTTTCAAATTCTTCTAACGAAATAATGGTAATTTGTTTTTCATCTATCCAACAATCGTAATTATCAAATGCAGTCTTTATTCTTTTCCAGCTTCCTTTTTTTTCCTCATAAATTTTAACGGTTTCTCCAAAAAGGAGTTGAGTTACTTGCTCACTTTTATCAGAAGGTTCTAGTCTACATGGAATAATACTTAAATGACAAATACCGTATTTCAAAATGCTATTAGAAATTAAAGATTAGAGATTTGAAATTCATACATTCATTAATTTTTAAACATTTTCAATAATAATTGAAGAAGCACCTCCGCCACCATTACAGATTGAAGCACCCCCGTATTTTCCATTATTTTGTTTTAATACATTTATTAAGGTAACAACCACTCTTGAACCAGAATTACCTAGTGGATGACCTAAAGCAACGGCACCACCATTCACATCTACTTTATCAGGATTTAATCCTAATTCTTTCATATTGGCTAAACCAACAACAGCAAAAGCTTGGTTTAATTCCCAATAATCAATATCTGTTACTTTTAAGTTGGCTTTTTTTAAGGCTTTTGGAATTGCTAAAGATGGAGCAGTAGTAAACCACTCTGAATCTTGAGCAGCATCAGCACAGCTAATTACTTTTGCAATAGGTTTTAATCCTAACGAATCCATTTTTTCTTTACTCATCAATATTAAAGCTGAAGCACCATCATTTAAGGTAGAAGCATTTGCTGCAGTAACAGTACCTTCTTTATCAAAAGCTGGCTTTAAACTAGGTATTTTATCTAGAATTACATTAGAAAACTCTTCATCAGTATCAACAATTAGAGCATCTCCTTTGCGTTGAGGAACTTCAACAGGAACAACTTCTTCTTTAAATTTACCTGCAGCCCAAGCAGCAGCAGCTCTTTTGTAAGAAGTAATGGCAAAATTATCTTGATCTTCTCTGGTAAATCCTTTATCTTTCGCACAAGTTTCAGCACAGTTTCCCATGTGCTTGTCATGATAAACATCCCACAACCCGTCTTTAACCATTCCATCAACCATTTTCACATCTCCTAGTTTAACACCATTTCGTGCATTAAAATAATGAGGAACCATACTCATATTTTCCATACCTCCAACAACTACACAGTCGTTATCGCCAACTCGAATAGATTGAGCACCTAATGCAATTGCTTTCATACCCGAAGCACAAACTTTATTAATAGTAGTACAAGGTACATTCTTGTTTAATCCTGCAAATAACGCTGCTTGTCGAGCAGGAGCCTGACCTAAGTTTGCTTGCAACACATTTCCCATAAAAACTTCATCAACAACATCAACTGAGATATTGGCTTTTTTTATAGCACCTTTAATGGCAATAGCACCTAATTTTGTTGCTGGTATTGTTGATAATTTACCTAAAAAACTACCAATAGGTGTTCTTGCTGCGGATATAATATATACTTCTTTCATGATATTAATTTTATGTTTTTATCTTTAATATTTATTGGTGCAAAATTAATAATTTGCTTTTAAATTAATAGGATTTAAATCTTAATTTCCAATTCTGTATTTTTGTACCTTATCGACCACTTTTAGCTAAGTTTATTTAAACATGTCCAATCAAATAATAAATAAAATTAGAGATAAGCACGAATTGATATTTAAAGTGCTACTGTTTGCAGTTTCAATATTCTTAGTCGTTTTACTTTTACCAAAAGAGGGTAAATTCAAATATGAGTTTCAAAAAAATAAACCATGGGTGCATGAGGATTTGTTAGCTCCTTTTGGCTTTGCCATTAATAAATCTAAAGAGGAAATTGCTACCGAAAAAATTAAAATTTCACAAAATCAACTCTTATACTTTAATGTAAATGCAAAGGTTATAGATAAAGTGATTATTGATTTTCAAAATTATATAGAACAAAACGTTAACAACACATTAGATTTAAAGGAAAAGGAAATTATTATTCAACATGGAATAAAATACCTTAACGAAATATATGCTGTTGGGATTATCGAAATTAGTGATGAAATAGCAGATAAGGACAGAAATTTTACCATCCTATTAATGGATGAAAATAAAGTTGGAGAGGAAGTTGAAGTGGGTAAATTGTTTACCATTAAATCGGCTTACGATTTTGTTTCAAAAGATTTAAAAAAACTAGATTTTATTAATGCTAATTTTTTATTGTCAGGTATTGAAAATGCACTTCAGCAAAATATTAAATACAATAAAGAGTTAACTCAAAAAGATCTTGAAAATGAAATCAATAATATTTCTTTAGTAAAAGGTGGTGTTTATGAAAATGAAAAAATTATTTCTACTGGTGAATTAGTTTTGGAAGATAAATACGCTGTTTTACAGTCATTAAAAGTAGAATATGAATCTAAGCTGGGTAATTCTAATCAATCGATGTGGATTTTATTAGGTCAACTAATTATTGTTATTCTACTTTTTTATGCCATTTATAACTTTTTAAAAAATGTAAACGTTAAAGTGTTTAACGACAACATGGATATTAGTTTCTTATTCATTGTTGTGGTTAGTTTTGTGACCATTACTGTGCTTATTCTTAGCTTTAAAGAAATAAGTGTTTATGTTATTCCTTATTGCATTATCCCTTTATTGATTAGAACTTTCTTTGGTAATCGGATGGCTTTATTTATTTATATCATTACTATTTTTTTAATCAGTTTTATAGTCCCTAATTCTTTTGAGTTTATTTTATTAGAATCTATTACTGGAATAATTACCATATTTACTGTGCTCAACGTGAATAAAAGATCCGAACTTTTTTACACCTCCTTTATCATATTTATCGTTTTCTCACTTTCTTACTTAGGATTATCTTTATTACAGGAAGGAAACATTAAAACAATAAATTGGAGTATGTTTGGTTGGTTTGGAATGGCTGCAGGGTTTACCATCATAACTTATCCATTTATCTATTTATTTGAAAAATTATTTGGTTATATCTCTGATGTTACTTTGTTGGAATTATCAGATACTAACAATGCTTTATTAAGAGAACTTAATTTAAAGGCACCAGGTACTTTTCAACATTCATTGCAAGTATCTAATTTAGCTGAAGAAGCTATCCGGGAAATAGGAGGAAATCCATTATTAGTAAGAGCAGGAGCTTTATATCATGATATTGGTAAAATGTTGGCTCCAGCTTATTTTATCGAAAATCAGATGACAGGAATTAATCCACATGATGAATTGAGTTTTGAAGAAAGTGCTGATATTATCATTAGCCATGTGATTAAAGGGATAGAAATTGCCAAAGCAAACAAACTTCCAGAACATATTATTGATTTTATTAGAACACACCATGGAACTACTAAAACTCAGTATTTTTTGAGAATGTCTAAAAATGAAAACCCAGAGATTGATATCGATGCAGAGTTATTTCAATATCCTGGACCCATACCTTTTTCAAAAGAAACTGCAGTACTAATGATGGCAGATTCTGTAGAGGCAGCATCTAGAAGTTTAAAACTTTACAATACTGATTCTATCAGCCAACTGGTAGAAAATATTATTACTTCGCAAGTAAATGAAAATCAATTCATCAATACCGATATTACTTTTAATGACATTGCTACCATTAAAAATTTATTCATTAAAAAAATGTTGAATATTTATCATGTAAGGATTGAGTATCCGAAGTAGTTGTTAAGAACTCTTTTTTAAGGAATGTTTATTTCTTTAAACGAGGTTTAATAAATTTTTCAAATACAAATAATGCGGTGATTACTGCAACAAATGTAGCACCTAGTTTAAGCCAAAAGTCCTTGTTGATTTGTTTTTTTTGATTCATATTTATTTTTTACTTTTCACCACCAGCTTTACCTTTGGTAGTTTTAACTTTTACGTGTCTTTTTTTATTTTGTTTATCCCTTGCTTTTTGAGAATCTCTTTGTTTTTTCTTCAACTCTTTTTCTCCCTTTTTTGCAGCTTTCTTAGGATTGGTAATATCCCCAGATAATTTATTGATGTCTTGAGCAGTTTGAACACTTATAGGCTTCTTAGAATTTAATCCAGCATCATAAACACCTTTTCTCTTAGATTTATGCTCCCTTCCATGAAACATGGTAGTTTGGTCTACTCTCTTATTACAAGAGAATACGAACATTGTTAAAAAAGTGATGATAGCTATTTTAAAAAAAAGTTTCGTCATTATTTATACATTATTTTTCTAGTTGTTATTTGTTCCTTTGTGTTTCGAGTTAAAAATTCATAAAGTTATTAGAATTTTCCTAGTCCCTTGTCTCTTGTCCCTTTCATTTATATTCTTTTAATAACGCATAAATATCAGTAATTAGTCTATCCACATCTTTTTTGGATGTTCCTTCGTAAAAACCTCTTAATCTTTTTTCTTTATCTACTAATACAAAATTTTCCGTATGAACAAAATCATCATAACCTCCATCTCCTTTAGTAATAGCTGCAAAATAAGTTTTGCGAGCTAAGTTATATATTTGGGGTTTATCGCCAGTTACAAATTTCCATTTTTCGGAAGATACTCCTAATTTGCTGGCGTACTCTTTTAAAACTGGAACAGAATCAGCAATAGGCATCACTGTGTGAGATAATAACATCACCGTTTTATTTTCTTTAAACTCATCATAAATTCGGTTCATTTGTGTTGCCATTTTAGGGCAGATGGTGGGGCAGGTTACAAAAAAAAAATCTGTTACATATATTTTACCTTTAAAGGTATTTTCGGTTACCTCTTTTCCGTCTTGGTCGGTTAACTTAAAAGAGCCAACTCTGTGAAATTTATCAACATTTCTAACTGATTCATCCACCAAATCTGGATTTACATCAATCGGATTATAAACTTTAAGAGTTTTAGGTTTATCGATAATTAAATATCCAAAAATTATGCCTAATACAACTACTAATATTGCGGGAATAAAACGTTTCATAGAGAATTTAATGAACTATTTTATTCTTTTTTTCTTCTTCTTTTTTTAATACCAGTTGAAGTAAATCAGTATCTAATCGTTTACCAATAATTTTTTTTGCTTTGTCTAGTAAATAAATTTGAGGTGTACTGGTAATGTCATAAGTGGTTTGGTAATTCATACTTTTTAAGTCGGTGTATCCTTTAATGATGTATTCTGTAGCAAGTTGTTGATCTTTATATACTTCTGTAGGAACGGCAACATTAATAAAATCTAAATGATGTTCTCTAATAAATTTTTTCCAGGCTTCGTTATGGTCAGAACTAACAGCAAAAACACTGATATTTAAACTAGTTTTTAATGAATCGTAAAGATGTGCTAATTTTGGCAACTCTTTTTTACAATGACCACATTCTGGATCCCAAAAAACAAGAATGGTATATTCTGTTGGTACTTTATATAAACTCATCCAATTATTCCCTGTATCTAACAAACTGATATTGATGGCGGATTTTCCTAAAAGCAAGGGTGATAATTTCCGAGCCCGTTCTTGCACTTTTTCTATTTGGGTGGAATCTGCCCAAAAAGCCAATTTGTGGGTATAGTAGTTTAAACCGATGTGAGCAAAAACAGCATCCATTCCCATTATTTTTGACTTTTCGTAATCGCTTAATAAATAGTGAACTGTGTATTTAAAAATATCGTCATTGGCTTTTGCTTTGTTAATAACCATATCCACTTCCTTAATAATAGAATCAGGGATTGGGTAAACAATATTTTTAAAATATTTTTCTATTTTATTGTGATAAAGTGGTGTATAATTAATTCGTGAATCAGAAAAATCAACTTCATCAAAATAATGTGTTTTAACATAATCATACTTCATGAATCGCCTTAAAGAATCATTTTTAATATCTTCAAATTCAGGAGCTTCTGGTTCTTTCATGGTTTTAAAGATAATAGAGACAAACAAGTTCGGGTATTTATCGATAATAGCTAATCGGTAGTTATTTATTTCTTTACCAATTTCAGCTAATTTATCATTCACTTCTTTTTTTTCTTTTTCGGGTAACTCTTTAGAATTAGCTTTGTTTCTTAAATCTTGAGATGACCTTTGTTTTTCGGTAATAAATTTTAGATGATCAAAAAATACTTTATTTTCAGCTGATTTCTTCACCTCCATGTGCATGATGTAGTCAGAAGTATCGGTTTTTAAATCAATAAAATCCTCATTGTTACAAACAATTTCGAACAGTAGCTTACCACTAGTGTAAACACCATAAATACCTCCATGCAATTGTTCTTTTCCAGCAAAAATGACGATACCTTCTTTATTAAATTGTGCGGTATCTTTATAAAATCGTTGACTTCCAAAATAATTGATAAGAAAACAGGTAGAATCTTTCAGACCTTTAATTTCCATTTTTATTTTATAGCCTTTGTTTTGAGAAAATCCAGCTAAAGAAAAGCAAAGTATTAACAGTACAACTAAAATTTTCTTCATAATTTTGATTCGGTTTAAGAATATCAAATTTACTATTATATTTGATTTACGGAGTTACCAACAAATCATTTTAACAATCTTTTAACGTGTTAAAATTTATTATTTATATCATCATTATTATTCCAGCCGTATTAGTAGGTTTAGGTATTGCTGTGTATCTTTTTCAAGAGCATTTAATTTTTCACCCAGAAAAACTGTCTGATAAATATAAATTTTCGTTTCCTAACGAATTTGAAGAAATAACTTTTGTAACTCAAGATGGAAATACCATTAGTGCCATCTTATTTAAAGCGATAAATTCGAAAGGATTAATTTATTATCACCATGGTAATGCAGGAAATATTGAAAGTTGGGGAACCAAAGCCACTGATTTTACTTCAATAGGTTTTGATGTGCTAATGTATGATTACCGTGGTTATGGAAAAAGTACTGGCAAAATTAAAAATGAAAAAATGCTTTATAAAGATGCATTGATGATTTACAAAGAATTGCTCAATAATTATAAAGAGAGTGAGTTGATATTGTATGGAATGTCTTTAGGTACAGGTATTGCAACAAAATTAGCAAATGAAAACAATCCTAAACTGTTAATCTTAGAAACTCCTTATTATAATTTTTACGATGTTTCAAAATACCATTATCCTTATTTACCGAATTCAATTTTGCTTCATTATCAATTTAAAATAAACAAATGGTTGCCTCATATTAAAATTCCTATTTATTTATTTCACGGAACAGAAGATGAAACCATACCTTATAATTCTAGTGAAAGGTTAATTAAATTGGCTGATAATATCAAATTATTTACCATTAAAGATGGTTCTCATAACAATTTGAATACTTTTCAAGAATATCATCAAGGATTAGAGGAGGTTTTGAGAGTTTAGAATTAACTAAAAATCAATTCACTTTCACCTTCCCTTGTCCCTTCACATCAACTTACTGGTTTTTTATGTTTCCACCTTTTATGCGACCATAGCCATAACTCAGGTTGTTTAATAATATCTTGTTCTAATCTTTTGCTATGTTTTTCAGAAATTTCTCCTTTTTTTGTGGACGCAGGATTTTCATAAAGCAATTCGGCAGTCATTTCGTAATAACCTCGTTTTTGTTGAGAAATAGTAATGTAAACGATGGGGTAGTTTAGTTTAGATGCAATAATTTCAGTACCCCAAAAAACTGCCGTTTCCTGATTTAAAAAGGTAGTCCAATACGAGTTTTCGGGAGTAGGAGCTTGGTCCGCAATAAAAGCTGTAGCACTTATTTCATCGCTATTTCGTAAACTCACCATTTTTTTAAAGGTATCCTTCATTGGAATTAGTTTAGTTCCTAAATGAGTTCTCATTTTTATAATTAAATTATCAAAATATGGGTTAGAAAGTGGACGATAAACAACATACAATTGGTATTGACTTAGGTAACTCATCGCAGCTCCACCCAATTCCCAATTTCCATAATGTCCCAACACAAAAATCACCTTCTTTTTTTTACCGTACAATTTATTCAAGAGCGTTAAATCTTTAAACCGACATCTTTTAGCTGCTTCCTTTTTGGTAATCGTTAATGTTTTGATAGTTTCTACAATTAAATCGCAAAAAAATCGATGAAATTTTTTTTGAATTTGTTGAATATCTAATTCAGATTTCTCTGGAAATGATTTTTTTAGATTCGTAAGTATTACTTCTTTTCGATAACCTACTAAGGTAAAAAGGATAAAATTGATAAAATCAGCAATTAAATACAACAACCAAAAAGGTAGAATGGAGATGAAATAAATAAAAGGAAGAGAGATATAAAAGATTATTGCTTGCATCAGCCTTCAACTAAAGTCCTTTTAAACTCAGAAGTTGTATGAAACGTAATTTCCGGATAATCTTTTTCGGCACTTTCTAACAAAAATTTGGTTGGTGCCAAAAACACATAATTATTGTCTTTGTCTTTTGCAATGTTTTGAGCTTTTCTAGCAATAAAGTTTTCTAGTTTAGTTTCATCATTAGTCGTCATCCAACAAGCTTTATACAATGCTTTAGGCTGAAACTCAGCAGAAGCAGCATATTCGTGCAGTAAACGATATTGTATCACTTCAAATTGCAGTTCACCAACTGTGCCCACAATTTTACGGTTACCAGGTTGTTGAATAAACAATTGGGCAACACCTTCATCGGTTAATTGCTGTATGCCTTTTTCCAATTGTTTGGTTTTCATAGGGTCTTTGTTAATTAGTTCCTTAAAAATCTCAGGTGAAAAGCTAGGAATACCTTTAAACTCCATTTTTTCACCTTCGGTTAAGGTGTCGCCAATTTTAAAAATTCCTGTATCGTACAAACCAATAACATCTCCTGGAAAAGCTTCATCAATTACACTTTTATCCTGAGCCATAAAGCTGGTAGGGTTGCTAAATTTTATTTTTTTCTCATTTCGAACATGGTAATAAAATTTATTTCGCTCAAACTTGCCAGAACAAATGCGTAAAAATGCAATTCTATCTCGGTGGTTGGGGTCTAAATTGGCATGAATTTTAAACACAAAACCACTCAATTTATTTTCGGTAGGCTCTACTAGCCTTAAGTTAGTTTCTCTTCCTCTAGGAAAAGGGGCTATGGTAATAAATGTGTCTAACAATTCTTGAACTCCGAAATTATTTAAAGCACTTCCAAAAAAGATGGGTGCCAATTCACCCAATTTGTATTTCTCAACATCAAATTCATCATAAACACCTTCAATCAATTCAAGATCTTCTCTTAATTTATCAGCAGAAATCCCTAATATGTCATCAAGTGTAGGATCGTTTAAATCTTTAATCGAAACAATGTTTCTCTGCACTTTTGTTTTA
The DNA here is from genome assembly GCA_002790175.1 of Flavobacteriales bacterium CG_4_9_14_3_um_filter_32_8. GTDB lineage: Bacteria > Bacteroidota > Bacteroidia > Flavobacteriales_E > Vicingaceae. The sequence continues at coordinate 11,900 of PFUQ01000040.1, read as the reverse complement.
TTCGAATCAAACAAATTAAGATTTTTCTCATAAATATTGTAAACTCCTTTAAAACTACTACCAATGCCAATGGGCCAACTTAAAGGGCGAACTTTGATGTTAAGGGTATTTTCTATTTCATCTAACAAATCATAAGGGTCTCGACCTTCTCTGTCCATTTTATTGATAAACACAATAACAGGAGTGTTTCTCATCCGACACACTTCCATTAATTTTTTAGTTTGTGCTTCAACACCGTTGGCACAGTCTATTACTAATATTACGCTATCAACTGCTGTTAATGTTCGATAAGTGTCTTCAGCAAAATCTTTGTGTCCGGGAGTATCTAAAATATTAATTTTTACATTTTTGTAATTAAAAGCCATTACTGATGTAGCCACAGAAATTCCTCTTTGTTTTTCTATTTCCATAAAATCGGAAGTAGCAGTTTTTTTTATTTTGTTCGATTTTACGGCACCAGCAGATTGTATTGCTCCGCCAAATAACAATAATTTTTCGGTTAAAGTTGTTTTTCCGGCATCGGGGTGACTAATGATACCAAAGGTTCTTCTCTTGCTTATTTCTCGTGCTAAACTCATAATTCGGCAAAATTACTTTTTAAAGTTGATTTTGTTGATATATAAATAAAAAAAGCCACTGAAATTTCTTCCAGTGGCTTTTCCAATTAGTTAAGTGAGTTATTTTTTACCACCCAACATCAATAGTTCATTAACTACAATTTCGGTAACATAGCGTTTGTTCCCATCTTTATCATCATAGTTTTTATTTACTAATTTACCTTCAATGGCAACTTCATTGCCTTTTTGTAGGTATTTTTCAATAATTTCGGCTGTTTTTCCCCATGCAATTAGGTTGTGCCATTGTGTTTCTTTAATAGTTTCTCCTTTACTATTTTTGTAAGATTCATTGGTAGCAATAGAGAATTTTGCTAATTTGTTTCCTTTTTCTAAGTTAACGATTTCTGGGTTGTTACCTAAGTGTCCGATTAACTGTACTTTGTTTCTTAAACTGTTCATGATATAAAGTTTTAATTGTTAAACCTGATTCGTTCAGATTTGTTGAGGCAAAGTAATGACGACTTTCAAGGCTTATTCGGTATTTAAACAATTACTATCGTTTATAGTTGTTTGTAAACGTTTGTAAACGGATAAATTTTTTGTACATTTGAATTGTAAAAACAGTTATTATGGATAAAAAGGCGTGTTTAGAGTGTGGAGAATCACTAAAGGGAAGAGTAGATAAAAAATTTTGTTCAGATGCATGTCGTAATGCCTACAACAATCAAATAAATAAAGACGGTAAAAATTTAATTCGTAATGTCAACAATCGATTGCGAAAAAATTGGAGGATATTAGAAGAATTAAATCCTAAAGGAAAAGGCACCGTGAGTAAACAGAAATTAGATGCAAAAGGATTTAATTTTAATTACATCACCGAAATATATACCACAAAAGCAGGTAAAGTGTATTATTTCTGTTACGACCAAGGTTATTCCGCATTAGAAAACGATTTGTTGATGTTGGTTAAAAAAGATTAATTCTAATGGGAAAGTAAAGGGACAAGGGACAGGGGACAAGGAGCAAGGGGAAGGGCTGACGGATAAAACCATAGTTCGAACCAACCTAAAATAAATGCATTATTATACCTCGAAAACTAGACCGAGTTAAACATACAAATGTTAACAAATGCTTTAGCAAAATGTAACAAATCTGTTAAATCTTCGTTTATTTGTTATATGCGGAAGAATGTAAAACATATTATACTAACTATTTTTCTACTCTTTAATAGTTTAATTCACGCCCAACAGCAAAACAACTCTTTTATAGTTGAAGTAGCAGGGCTGCACGATTCGTTGTATTATCAATTTGTTCAAAACAAACAAATATATTCAGGAGGATGGGATACGTTGGAGCAACCAAAATTTTGGAGGTCGTTGATGACCATGAGTGCTGATTCTGCACTTATTAATATTGGATGTACTCGTCAAATTATTAAAAAGGTTAAGTTATCAGAATGGAATAAACTATCCGATTCTTATAAGGATTGTTATCGAGATAGTGTAAGAACTTATTACAACTTACCTATCGAAACTAGGGTTTTTGTAACCAATGGTAAAAAATTTTTCTATGATTTCGAAAATGTAATACCAACTATTAGTCGAGGAATAGAAATTTTTAATAATAATAATGTTGACCCATTTTATGCTCAAGCCATTTTACTAATAGAAAGTCCAAATGCTTTGCAAAAATCTAATGTTGGTGCTTACGGTTCTTTTCAAATCATGAAAAAAGTAGCTGTTAATTTAGGATTAAAAGTCAATAAATATGAAGATGAACGTAAAGATTTTGACAAATCGGCTTGGGCTGCTGCTAAATTAATTCGTACCATTTGTATCCCAGAACTAAATAAAATATTGGATGATTATTGCATCAGTTACGATCCAACAGATATGTGGTATCGATTAATGGTAATGCACGTATATCATGCAGGAGCAGGAAATGTGAGAAAAGTTATGGGGATTATTAATCCACGAGAAGGTAATATGGACTTAATTACCACTTTATGGAAAACGGAAGCAGGCGGCTTTAGAAATGCTTCTCAAAATTATTCTCAACTGGTATTGGCTTCCTTATTAGAACTTGATCACATCATCCACAATAATTGCAAGTACATTTATTATTGCAATTTAGATGAAATCTAAACATTACATTTTAATAAGTTACTTCTAAATTTTCTATTCATTTATATGGATGTTATCGATACATTCAAATAAAAATAGTTCAGAATATGATAAAAGTTATATTTTGAATACAATAAACTTTCTACTTTTGAAAAAATGAAAGAAAATCAATCAGACAGATTTGAATTAGCTTTAAATTATTTTTTTTATTTAGTTAGTGTTTTATTTATAAATTCGCAAACTATATAGAAATTATATAGAATTATAGTGTTAAAGAAAGATAAGATTGGTGAGTTGTAATAAATCTAGCGATAATAGATTTGGTGTTACTTTTTTTAAAAGACCTTCAATTACAGCAATCCATTAATAACTTAAAAATTTATGAGTATGAAAGTTGGAATTCCATCAGAAATAAACCCAAAAGAATTAAGAGTGGCAGCTACTCCAAAAACAGTTTTGCGTTTAATTAAGCAAGGCTTTAATGTATTTGTTCAGAGTAATGCTGGTGTTAAAGCAAATTTTTCAAATGCTGAATTTGAGGCAGCAGGAGCTACAATTGTTCCATTAGCTGCTGATATTTATAGCAAATCTGACATTGTTCTTAAAGTACTTGGACCTACAGTTGAAGAAATTGACTTGATGAAAGAAGATTTAGTGTTATTGAGCTATTTATGGCCAGCACAAAATCCTGATTTATTGCAAAAATTAGCCGATAAAAAAGTAAATGCGGTGGCAATGGACACCATTCCTAGAATCTCCAGAGCTCAAAAAATGGATGTTTTGTCTTCTATGGCAAACATAGCTGGTTATCGTTCGGTAATAGAAGGAGCTAATTATTATGGTAAATTCTTAAACGGTCAAATTACTGCTGCTGGAAAAGTAGAACCTGCAAAGGTTTTAGTAGTTGGTGCTGGTGTTGCTGGTTTAGCCGCTATTGGAACAGCCAACTCATTAGGTGCAATTGTAAGAGCATTTGATACTAGAAAAGAAGTTGCAGAACAAATTGAATCAATGGGAGCTAAGTTCCTTACCGTAGAAATTGAAGAAGATGGAGCAACAGCATCTGGTTATTCTAAAGCAATGAGCCAAGAGTTTATTGATGCAGAAATGAAATTGTTTTTAGAACAAGCAAAAGATGTTGACATTATTATTACTACTGCTCAGATTCCAGGAAGACCTGCTCCAAAATTAATATTAGATTATCATGTGGCGGCAATGAAACCTGGTTCTGTAATTGTTGACTTAGCAGCATCTTCAGGTGGTAATTGTACGATGACTAAAGATGGCGAAGTTTATACTACCGATAATGGCGTTACCATTTTAGGTAAATTAGACCAATTACCTTGTCAAGCATCTCAGTTATATGGAAACAACCTTTGCCATTTACTAGATGATATGGGTAAAGCCGAAAATTTTAAAATTGACATGGAAGATGACGTGGTTTCTAGAGCTATGGTTACTTATGATGGGAAAATTAACTTTCCTCCAAAACCACTTCCTGTTAGTCCTCAAAAACCAGTTGTAGCTCCAGTTGAAGTCGAAGACCCAAAAATAACAGCTGCAAAAAATGCTAAAAAAGATGCAGTAGGAATGGTAATTAAACTTTGTTCAATAGGTTTATTGTTGTTAGTGTTAGGACAATTTGCTCCAGCAGAATTTATGCAACATTTTACTGTTTTTGTATTATCGGTATTTATTGGCTGGCAAGTAATATGGAATGTATCTCATTCGTTACATACTCCTTTAATGGCGGTTACCAATGCAATAAGTGGAATTATTATTGTGGGCGGATTGTTGCAAACTACCAATGATTTATCTACTCCAATGACCATATTAGCATCTATTGCAATATTAGTTGCCAGTATAAATATTGTAGGTGGATTTTTTGTTACTCATAGAATGTTGAAAATGTTTAAAAAATAATTTAAGATGATTGAAATAGGAAAAGAAATACAAACAGCAGCATACTTATTTGCAGGTATTCTGTTTATACTTAGTTTAGGAGGATTATCTTCTCAAGAATCAGCAAAACGTGGCGTTTTATATGGAATTATCGGTATGATAATAGCTATTGTCGCTACCGTTTTAGGACAAGGAGTTGAAGGTCATATTTATATTATTGTTGCTATTGCCATTGCATCGGTAATTGGAATTTTAGTGGCTCGTAAAGTCGAAATGACTTCTATGCCTCAGTTGGTTGCTATTTTGCACAGTTTTGTTGGACTAGCAGCAGTTTTGGTAGGTTACGGATCTTATATTGATGCCGATACGCAAACACTTGCTGGGTCGGAGCATACTATTCACTTAGTAGAGGTTTTTATTGGTGTTTTTATTGGTGCAATTACTTTTACTGGCTCTATCATTGCATGGGGAAAATTGGAAGGAAAAGTTACCAGTAAACCATTTTTATACCCAGGAAGACACCTCGTTAATATCATATTATTGATAGCTTGTTTTGTTTTGGGATTTTTATTTGTTGGAGTTGATGTAGCTACTGGTATGACTTATCTATACATTATGACTGCAATGGCCGCTTTTATTGGTGTTATGTTGGTAATGGCAATTGGTGGAGCAGATATGCCAGTGGTGGTTTCTATGCTAAATTCTTATTCTGGCTGGGCAGCCGCAGCAGCAGGGTTTATGTTAGGAAACGATTTATTAATTATTACAGGTGCCTTAGTTGGTAGTTCTGGTGCTATACTTTCTATCATTATGTGCAAAGCTATGAATCGATCTTTTATATCCGTTATTTTAGGTGGATTTGGAGCTGTGGCGAAAGGGGAAGCAAAAGAAATGGAAGGAGAAGTTACATCGCTAAATTATGATGCAGTTGCACAATTATTAAAAGAAGCAAATTCGGTAGTAATTGTTCCAGGTTACGGAATGGCTGTTGCAAAAGCACAATACCCAATTTATGAAATGGTTCAATATTTAAGAAAAGAAGGCAAAGATGTTAAATTTGCTATACATCCAGTGGCTGGACGTTTACCTGGTCACATGAACGTATTGTTAGCTGAAGCAAATGTTCCTTATGATATTGTGATGGAAATGGATGAAATTAACCCTGATTTACCTAATACTGATGTAGTAATGGTTATTGGTGCTAACGATGTAGTAAATCCTGGTGCCCAAGACGATCCAGCTAGTCCAATTTATGGAATGCCTGTAATTGAAGTGTGGAAAGCAAAAACGGTAATTATTATGAAACGTTCTATGGCTGTAGGTTATGCAGGAGTTGAAAATCCATTATTTTATAAACCAAATGCCGAAATGCTTTATGGTGATGCGAAAGATAGCGTTGAAAAAATAATGGGATTTTTAAAAGGATAAAAACTTTAAATTCGAATTATAAAAAAGGTTAATAATCTCCTTTATTTAAGTTTTTTAAGATAGAAAAAGCTCTGTCAACACTTTCATCATTTACAATAATAGTAAATTCGTGAGTGGTTGATATTAAATCTAATATATTAATTCCTTCCCAAGCTATTTTTTTAAGAATGAAATAATAAATTCCAGAAACATCAGAATTTTCACTTGGTAATTTGATAGTGATAGATGATAATCCACTAGTTTCTTGCACACTAGTTTCTTGTTTAAAAAGATTATCAATATCATTATGTTCGGAATCACTTAATATAATAGTTGTTTCATAAACACCTTGAGAAAAAGCAAAAAAAGTATCTTTTTTACCTTTTAATCTTCTTAGTAATTCAGCTTGTTTTTCTATAATAGTCTCAGAATTTTCAAACGTATAATAAGTAATTTTGGATCTTACTGTAATATCTCCTAATTTACTAATCACTCTTTTTACTCGTAGTTTTAAATTTGGGTCAAATTTAGGTGATAACCTTTTTAGAGCCATCACAATTGCACCAATTTGAACATCCTTGTGAAGTTGCTCATCAATTTCAGCTTTTATTTGTCTTGATAAAGAGGAAAGATTAATAATTCCTTCGGCCAATGCTTCTTCTAAGAAAGGGGATTTTTTAATAATTTCTTCGACAATTACATGAGTAGCTTTCATACACTAAAAATTTAACAGTTATTGTCAAATATATATAAAAAAAGATATATTAGGTTCAAAATATAACAACTATTTAAAAAATTAATCATCCATCAACGATTCTCTAATGGTATTTCTATTTCTTTCTAATCTCCTTCTTAGTTTAGCCCTTTTATCTAAGAGTTTGTCGTACAAGAAAGAAATAGGATTACTAATAATGCTTAAAGGAGGAAATTCCCATGGCTCAATATTTCTGTCTTGGTACATTTTTACACCTTCCATTTTTATTTGCTCTTCCTGTTTGTTTAGGGTAACAAAAGCTTGTTTAAATTCATCATAAGTAGGCCAAGGAAATATTTGTATTTCCGCCAATGCAATAGAGTCGGTAAACAATTTAAATTTAATGAGGTATTTACCATTTTCTAAATAAGGAACCATATAATGAATTGTTTTAAAACCGATATAAGAAATTTTGAGCGTATCTTTAGGGTAAACAATAATGGTGAATTCTCCCAACTCGTCGGTTTTTGTTCCTATATTTCTATTGGTAAGTAAATGGCCACCAACTAATGGTTGATTACTTAATCCATCTACAACTGTGCCTGATAAAATAAATGAGTTTTCTGTTATAGTTTGGTTATAAACTATAAAAGGAAATAATAATAGGATAATTATTAATTTACCCTTTTTCATCGTTTAATTTTGATAAAGATAAAACAAATGAAGTTTACTAAATTGTAAAAAATGTTAAATGAAATTTGAATTTTATAAGTTCTTAAAGAAATTTTTCGTTTTTTTATATCCCATTCAAAAAAAATATGGATTACATCGAATTTTCTGCAACAATAGTGCCTTTAGAAGTAGGTCGAGATATATTAGTAGCAGAGCTTTCAGAAATTGGTTATGAAAGTTTTGTTGAAACTGAACAAGGATTGGAAGCTTATATTCAGTCTAGTTTTTTCAATGATAATGATATTAAAAAATTAAGAATTATAAAAAATTCGGAATTTAGCATTACTTATTCAACAAAAACAATAAAAGATCAAAATTGGAATGAAACATGGGAGAAAAGTTTTACCCCTATACATGTTGAGAATAGATGTTACATCAGAGCTAATTTTCATAAAAAAATAACCAACATTGAGTTTGACATTATTATTGACCCAAAAATGTCTTTTGGAACAGGTCATCATGAAACAACTTATTTAATGATAAAGCGGTTGTTAGAGATAGATGTTACCAATAAAAAAGTGCTTGACATGGGTTGTGGAACTGGTGTATTGGCTATTTTAGCTCAACTCAAAAAAGCTCAATACGTTGAAGCGATAGATATTGATGAGTGGGCATATCAAAATACACTCGAAAATATTAGGAATAATAATTGTATGGAGATAGTTGTTAAACAAGGTGGTGCGGAATTGCTTATTGATACTAATTTTGATGCTATTTTGGCAAATATTAATAGAAATATTCTTTTAAACGATATGAATAAGTATGCTAATGTGCTATCAAAAGGTGGAAATTTATTGTTGAGTGGATTTTTTAACGTCGATAAAAATTTATTATTAGCAGAAGCATCTAAATTAGGTTTAGAGCTCACTTATTGTGAAGAAAAAAAAGAGTGGTTAATGTTACATCTAATAAAAAAATGAATAGATTATATAAATACATAATATCCCTAAGTTGTTTAATAATATCTTTTTCTAGTTATTCTCAAACTAAAATAAAAGAATTTTCCTCTGATTCTTCTTTGTTTTTTCATGAAATGGAGGAGTTTTTAACTTCTGCAAGAAAAGAAGATGGTAAAATAGTGATGGATGAATTTTCTTGGACTTGGTTTGGTGGGAAGTTTTCAGAAAATGAAAGAAATGGAGTTTATAAAGTAGCAAATTTAATGTTGAAAAACAAAAAAAAGGCTTTCCCTGATTTTAAAAACTATTTATTTACAGTATCTCAATTTGTAAATAGTAAGTACCAAACAGAAAAAAGTTTTGAAAGTTGGCAAGAAATAATCGTCACATTAATTAAAGAAAAGGACAATAAGAATTTTACAGATTACCTTAAATCTTGTAACGATTTATTTAATGAAAATTTGTTGTATAAATCAGCTGCAAATTCATGGGCAGCAAACAATGGTAATTATACCTTTGGTTTTGATAGTTTGCCTAAAATTAGTTTTGAAGCCTTAACATTAACTTGTTATTCTAAAGGAGATAGCTCTGTGATATATAACACCAAAGGAGTTTATTATCCTACCGAAGCTAAATGGTATGGAGAAGGCGGAAAAATTACTTGGGAACGTGCAGGATTTTCACCTGACTCGGTTTATGCAGAAATAAATAACTATGAAATAAATTTTAAAACACCAAGCTACGGTATAAAAGATGTCATTTTTTACGATTATTATTATTTTAAAAGTCCTTTAAAAGGTTCTTTATCAGAAAAAGTATTAGCAAATGTTGATGAAGAAAAAGCTACTTATCCACGTTTTAATTCTCACGATGCTACATTATTGTTGTCAGGAATTTCAGAAGGGGTAGATTATATCGGCGGCTTTTCTTTACAAGGTAGAGAAGTAATTGGTAGTGGAAATGAAGATAAAGATGCTTTCGTAATTTTTTACAAAAAAAACATTCCTTTTTTAAAAATGACTGCAAAAACTTTTATCATTAAGCCAGAGCGTATCGTTTCTCAGATGGCTGCTGCCACATTTTATATCAAAGCAGATTCTATTTTTCATCCTGGTCTTTCTTTTAAATTCTTCCTTGCAGATAGAAGTGTGACTTTAATTAGAGATCATAAAGGAATAAAAATCACCCCTTACTTCAATTCATATCACCAGGTAGATATGGATTTTGAATCGTTAAATTGGAAAGTAGATTCACCCATGATAGAGTTTAAAAATATGGAAGGTGGTACTAAAACGGATGCAACCTTTATTTCCTCCAACTATTTTAGAAAAGACGAATACATGCAAATGATGACGCTTCAAACAACTCATCCTTTATATAACATAAAAAAATTAGCCGAAAAATTAGATACCAATTACATTACGAATGAACAACTAGCCGAATTTACGTTAAAATCCTATTCTCAATTAGAAACTATGTTGCTCGATTTATCTAACAAAGGATTTATCAATTATAATTACGACGGTAAATATTTTACTCTAAAAGACAAATTAATTAATTGGGTAAAAGCAAGTGGAGGTAATGTAGATTATGATGTACTTGGTTTTTATTCCAACACTAAAAATTACAGCAATGCTACTTTAAGTCTGTTAAACTACGATCTAAAAATGAGGGGTATCAATAGTGTAAATGTGAGCGATTCGCAAGAAGTAATTATTTATCCTTCCCAAAAAGAAATTACTTTAAAAAAGAATAGAGACTTTGATTTTAGTGGCGTTGTACAAGCTGGAAGGTTTGATATTATGGGTAGAAATTTTTCATTTAAATACGATGATTTTAAAATTATAATGCCTAACGTAGATTCATTAAGAATATATGCTGAAACTGGCGAACAAGATATTGAAGGAAGACCAGTCATAAAACCAGTAAAGACGGTAATAGAAAACATTAATGGAGATTTATTAATTGATAAACCAAATAATAAATCTGGTGTTAAAAAAGCTGATGAATATCCAATTATCAATAGTTATAAAGATTCTTACGTTTTCTACAACAAAAAATCCATACTAAACGGTGTATATAATAAAGATGAATTTTATTTTCATGTGGAACCTTTTAAAATTGATAGTTTGGATAATTTCGACAATAGTCAATTAAGGTTTAAAGGAACAATGCTATCTGCAGGTATTTTTCCTGATTTTGAAGAAACATTAACTTTACAACCAGACCATTCTCTAGGATTCCAAAAACAAACACCACCAAGTGGTTTTCCTATGTATGGAGGAAAAGGAACTTTTAAAGACACTATTCTTTTAAGTCATGAAGGTTTGAGAGGAAATGGAAAATTAGAATACATTACCTCCACAACTTACTCTAACGATTTTATCTTTTTTCCAGATTCAATGAATGCTATTGCCCAAAAATTTAGTATTGAAGAGAGTCCTGTAGCAGTAGAATTTCCTCCAGTAGAAGGAGAAAATGTATTCACCAGATGGTTCCCAACTCAAGATATTATGATTCATAAAGTTATCGACAAACCTATTGCCATGTACGATATGAAATCATACATGCACGGACAAACAACGATACAACCAGATGGGTTAACAGGTACAGGTACTTTCGAATTTCAAAAAGCTGAATTAGAAGCCAATCGAATCCGCTTTAATTTTAAAGATTTTGCTTCAGATACTGCCGATTTTAGGCTAAAAGATGAGGGAAACGTTGATGCAGAAGCACTAGCCTTTTCGACAAACAATGTAAATGCCTTTGTAACTTTTGATGGACGATATGGTCAATTTAAATCAAATGGTGGAGGTTCTCATATTGAAATGGAGCCTATGCAATACATCTGTTTTATGGATGAATTTAAGTGGTACATGGATAACGATGATATTGAACTTACAGCAGGAGCTGCTAAAGAAACAGATGCTTCTGGTGTAAACTTGGAAGGAGCTCAGTTTATTTCAATACATCCTGAACAAGATTCTTTAAGTTTTTACTCTACAAAAGCAAAATATGATATTAAAAATAAAATGATTTATGCCGATGGAGTAAAATTTTTAAATGTAGCTGATGCCATGGTTTACCCTGATAGTAATAAAATTGTGATAGAAAAGAAGGCAAAAATGCAAACGCTTAATAATTCAAAAATTATTGCAAGTTACATCACACAAAATCACATTATTTATAATTCTACTGTTAATGTATTTGGTAAGAAAAAATATGCTGGTAGTGGTTATATAGATTACGTTGATGAGATTAATAAGTCGCAAACTATCTATTTGCAAAATATTGGAGTTGATTCTTCTGGACAAACCTATGCATCTGCCGACATAAAAGACACGACCAAATTTACTCTCAGTCCAAATTATGAATTTTATGGTAAGGTTAAATTATTTGCCAACAATGAGTTTTTAACTTTTAAAGGCTTCGCTAGAATTTTTCACGATTGCAATTTATTAGGTAGGAACTGGTTTAGTTTTGAATCTCAGATTAATCCAGAAGAAATATACATTCCTGTTGATACTACCACCAAAGATGTTTTTGGAAATCCTTTAATTGCAAGCATTTTCTTAAGTCCTGATTC